>NZ_JAWJBT010000005.1:0-180327 GCF_046536035.1 Halomonas sp. SIMBA_159 | reverse complement strand
TCCGGTATCAGAGAGTCACTGATACCGGAATATCGCATTGTCAGTTCATTGATGAAACTCTTAACTGACTGGCATTACCACCTAAGTGATGCTTTTCAGGGATAAGGGTTCCCCACTTGGGGAAACCCAGACCACGACTTAGCGAATAGGCTTAGCCCATGCGGTCGTAGCCGTTATCCATAAACGGATAGTCGGTGTAGCCCTTCTCGTCGCCGCCATAGAACGTTTCATGGTTCGGTTCGGTGAGCGGGGCGTTCACACGGAAGCGCTCCGGTAGATCTGGGTTGGCAATGTAGGGGCGGCCAAAGGCCACGGCATCGGTGGTGTTTTCACTAATGCGTACTTCAGCGTGTTCGGCGTCGTAGTTGCCGCAGTAAATCAGGCTGCCGCTAAAGCGCTCTCGCATCTGCTCGCGGAAACCCGCAGGAAAGGTGATATCGCCGCCCGCCCAGTTCGGCTCGTTCAGGTGCAGGTAAGCCAGGCCGCGCTTGGAGAGCTGCTCGGCCATGTAGAACGCCATCGCTTCCGGCTCGTCGTCGGTCAAACCAAACAGCTCGATAAACGGCGTCATACGAATGCCGACACGCTCAGCGCCATACACCTCAATGACCGCGTCAACGACTTCCAGCGGGAAGCGGGCACGGTTTTCCAGCGAGCCACCGTACTGGTCGGTACGCTGGTTGGTGCCGGTGGCCAAGAACTGGTTCAACAGGTAAGCGTTGGCAGCGTGGACTTCGACCATATCGAAACCCGCGCGCTTGGCGCGGATGGCCGCTTGGCGGTAGTCATCCACAATGCCAGGAATCTCGTCGGTTTCCAGCGCACGCGGCGTGCTGGTGGGGTGCTGACCAGCGGTGCCATCTTCAAACTCTACAAAGCACTGAGCGCCTTCACCTTTCAGCGCGCTGGGGGCTACCGGCTGCTGGCCGTTGGGCTGCACCATCTCATGGGAAACGCGGCCCACATGCCACAGCTGCAGGGCAATACGGCCACCCTTGGCGTGAACGGCATTCACAACGCCTTTCCAGCCTGCTTCCTGCTCATCGGTCCAGATGCCGGGCGTGTACACATAGCCACGGGCAGTGGGGGATATGTTAGTGGCTTCGCTGATGATCAGGCCTGCACCGGCGCGCTGGCCGTAATAAGCTTCCTGCATCTTGCCCGGCACGCTATCCGGCGTGCGCGAACGGGTCAGCGGCGCCATGATGACGCGGTTAGGAATGTTCAGGCTACCTAGCGTGGTGGGGGTAAACAGCGTCTCGTACGCCATAGGGCAAAACTCCTTTGAAGCAGTGGTTATCATCGTGGCGAATAGAATAGACCAGTTTACTAGTAAGCGCCAACGACGATGTTATGCCCTAGTTAATGGGGACGGACGTGCAAAACAAAACCCCGCCGGGTAAATGAGGCGGGGTAGGGGGTAAATAGCGTTCGTTCAGTGCCGCTGCCAAGGCCAGCGGCGTTTAACCGGCGTATCAATCTGCCCGATGGCGCTGGTGAGCGGCAGCATAATGGCGCTGAGCTGGCGGTGGCAAACGGAACTGCTGAGTACGCCGGGGCACTGTTTGAGCAGCAGGTCGCACTGTTGGGAAGCGATAAAGAGCTGCTCCACGACTGCAGGCGCGAACAGCGGCTTGGCCTGCTGGCAGCAGCGGGTCAGCTCTCGGGAGAGCATCGAGAGCATGCTGGTGTCTAGCCAGCAGGGCAGCGGGTCTTCTAGCCGTCCGGCAATCGAGTGCTGAACGGCTTCAAACGATGTGCGTAAAAACAGCAGGGTTTGACGAAGCTGGCGCTGTTCACTGGTCATGTGACGTCCCTTTACCTCAACGGCTCTTTATCTACCCAGGTGTTGGCTAAAAAGAGAGTGTTTCTCATTTGCATTTCTGGTGAAGATAGCCTCCCTCAATCGCGGTGTCAATCTCAGGCTATTGTCTCGAACTATTATCAAGGGCCATCATCACGGGCCTGATAAAGCTGCCAATCATTGTTGGTGAGCGGCTTGGCACCCTGTTCGGTGACCACCACGGTATCGCTTAAGCCAACGCCCCACTGGCCGGGCACCCGCAGGCAGAGCGGTAAATGAAACACCATGTTGGCTTCAAAGGTGCGCGTTTGGCCTTTGGCAATGTAGCCCGTGCCTTCTACCCAACTCGGCGGAAACTGCGCGCCCACGGCGTAGCCAAACACTCCGGAGAAAAACAGCTGGTCGCGTTGAGGGGCCAGCAGAGTATCGGCGGCCTGGGCGGCGGCATCAAAGGAGTGGCTGGGGCGCATGGCCTCGCAGAGTGTTTCAAACATCGAGCGGCAGAGGTCTTGGGTTGCTGTGAGGGCGGCGTTCGGGGTGCCCGTCACGGCGGTGCGCATCATCGGTGCGGTGTAGCGTTGATACGCTGCGCCGAACTCTAAAAACACCGGCTCGTTGGCCTGAATCACACGGCGCTTATGGTTCACGTGAATCACCCCAATGCGGTGCCCGCTGGTCACGATAGGCTGCAGGCTCATAAACTCGCTGCCGTTTTCGAGCAGCGCTTTAGCGCCAATGGCGGCAATGTCGTTATCGGTCATGCCGGGCCGAATGGCGGCCATCGCCGTCTCTAAGCCAACGGCGGTGATGCGGGCGCTCTCTTTGAGCATCTCAAGCTCTGCGCTGCTTTTGACGATCTTGATGGCATCGAGCAGGTCGCCCGCTTCAAAAAAGCGCTCTTTACCCACCGCCTTGGCTAGGGCGTCCATCACGCCCACCCGCAGCCCGCTGCTCCAACCGTCGATGCCAATACGCGGGCAGGGGGTTAACAGGTCAGCCAGCGGGGCGATGATTTCATCCAGGTTTTCCCACCGGTAGCCAATGATCTCGTCAACACGGGCGGTGACCACCGCGGCACCCGTTTCAATCGAAGCCACTTGTAAAACGAGCTTGTCTTGCGTGCAGACCAAGCAGGCATGCACCGACACCTCAAAGGTGTGGTAACCGGTCAAATAATTGATATCGGCGGGGTCGGTGAGCAGCAGCGCGTCTAGCTCGCGCTGGGCCATGGCGTGGCGCACCTTCTCAAGGCGCGCTTGATACTCAGCGGGGGCAAAGGGTAGCTCGCTTTGGGCAAGCGATGTGGCAAGGGCTTCGCGGTAGTGGTGGTAATCCATGGCGACCTCCAGCGTTAGGTAAGGTCAGTATAGGTCGCCATCTAAAGCGTGCCGCGAATGCCCTCAACGGTTAACGAGTTAACAGATACACACCTTGCAGGAAGTAGAACACCCCAATGCCCGTGACGATCCAGCGGGTCCAAGTGCGGAAGTTGGCGTCGGTCAGGCAGTGCAGAATCCGTGTGCCGGTTTGGGTGCCCAGCATGGCAAACGGGGCGGCCAGTAGCACAATGCTCCACTCACCCGAGCTGAGTGCAAGGGCGGCACCTAAGTAGAAGAGAATTTTGATGGAGTGGGCGACCACTTGAATCATAGCCTTGGTAGCGACGACTTGGCGGCGGTCCATCTGCGAGCGCACAAAGAAGATATCGATCAGCGGGCCGGATACCCCGGCGGCAATCGTGAGGCCGCCCGAGGCGATGCCGCAGCAAAACGCGTGGCTGGCGCGATGGGCATCGAGCTGGAACCAGTGCTTGGGCGTCCATACCAAGATAGGCAGCAGCCCGATCAATAAAGAAACAGTGGCCGCATTGGGCGTGTAGTTAAACAGCAGCAGAAGCCCAGCCGCGCTGAGCACGCCCAGCGCCATGAGCGCCACAATGCGCCACACGATAAAGCGCCGCGAAAGCCACGCCCGAGAGGCATTGGCCGTTAACTGAATCACCCCATGCACGGCCATGGCAGTACTGGCAGGAAACACCACCAGCAGGAACCACAGCAACACCAGCCCGCCCGCCATGCCAAACACGCCGGAGAGCATGGAGGTGAAAAACACCACGCCGACAAAGGCGAAGCCCATTAGCAGTGTCATGAAAGACGCCCTCAGCTACGGCAGAACGGCCACACCTGATAGAACTTGCGGCACTGGAACTCTGCCTGGCAGCTGTTGAGCTGGGCCTGGTAGCGGCTGGAAAGGCTCGCCACTTGGCGGCCTGCGTTGAGCACGTGGGGTTTGTTGCGATAAGTGCCCCGCTGATAGCCGCCTGCGCCCTCGTGATAGGCGTAATAGAGGTGCTCAGGATTGCTGAGCGAGACGCCCGTTTGCGCTTGCGTTCGGGCGTTATACCAGCCAATGAAGTCGGTGGCGTGCTTCATATGCGTGCGCCGGGCAAATAGGCTGCCCGCTTGGTCTTCGTACTCACCCCATACCGGGTCCTGGGCTTGGGCGTAACCTTTAGCGGAAGAGGGGCGCGGGCCGGGAATAAAGCCAAGGTAGTATTTGCGGTCTGGGCGTACGTGGCTGCGAAACGAGGATTCCCGCTGAATAAACGCCATTTGGGTCGCGATGGGCGTTCCCCACTTCTCTTCCGACTCTTGCGCGTAGTCGTACCAGCTGGGCTGTTCGCGGAAAATCTCGCAGATATTGGTCTGATCCTCCGGCGGGCTGGGCGCAAAAGTAGCGCACCCAGAGAGCAGCAGTAGGGCCGCGACGGCCAGCCAACCGCGTAGCTGGCCGGTGGAAGAGGAGGCAGCGGAAGAGAGCGCAGAAACCCAAAAGCTATCAACAGGGCGATGCATAGGACGGTCCTTGTGGATAAGTCGTGTTACTCACGTTTTGTGTAGTGTACTGGCGTATAAAGCACGTTGGCCGCTTAGCGCAGCAGCGGCTCCAGGCAGCGGCGCAGGCGCTGCGCCTCGCGTACCAACGTTTCACCAGAGAGCATGCCCACCCCCATCACCAAACCAACGCGTGGGTCGTTCGGCGCACACACCGGACTTAACGGCCGCACAATTAAGTGCTCTTTCAACAGCGATTGCGCGATGGCCACATCGTTAATGCCCGGCTCAAACTCCACGCACAGGCTGATGGCACTGCTGGGCGGTGACACCGAGCGCACCTGGGGCAGCGAGCGCAGCTGGTCGTGCAGCACCTGCTGGCGGCCTAAGTAGTCCCGCTGAATGCGCCGACACCAGGCATCCAAATCACCATCAAAAATAAACTGGGCCAGCACGGCTTGGTCCAGCATACGGCCCTCGCGAAACAGCTCGCTGCGTAGGCGGTTCATGGGCCCTGCCAAATGCCGCGGCACTACCAAATAGCCCAGCCGCAGGCCTGGAAACATCATCTTAGAGAAAGAGCCTACCAGCAAATGGCGTTCAGAGTGGGCATCGAACAGCAGGTTGGGGTGGTCGTCGCGGTTAAATTCATAATCATCTTCCACCACGTAGGTGGGCGATAACGCCTCACACAGCCGCTGTTTATGCTCGGCGCTGGTCGGCACGCTGAGCGGATAGTGGTGCGAGCCGGTGAGGTAAGCCAGCGCCACGGGGCCGGGAGTGGTGGGCAAGGCATGGCCCGCTTCCGGCCGCCACGGCAGCATGTCGATGTTAAGCCCGGCGGCGGTAAACACGTTGCGCGCCCCCCAGTAGCAGGGCGACTCCATGGCCACTGTATCGCCCACATCCGCCAGGGCGACGGCGCACAGCTCGATACCGTTGTGGGTGCCATCGGTAATGATGATCTGCTCGGTATCGCAATGGATATCCCGCCAGCGGGCCAGGAAATCACGAATCGCGCGCTTTAGCGGGCCGTAGCCGCCAGTGGAGTAGGAGAGCAGCAGCGCATTTTGCGGCACCGTCACGCTGGCGTAGAGCTGCCGCCATTTGCGCATCGGGAACTGAGCGATATCTGGAATGCCGGGCACGAAGGCCCCGCTCTGAATCATGCTGGCCCCAGGGCCTTGCAGCACCCGCTGGGCGCGCTGAGATAGCTGCACATTGGCGGGGGCATCGGGTGGGGGCGATACCGGTTTGCAGGTCCAGGTGCCTTGGCCGTGGGCGGTGGTCAGCAGCTGCTCTTCCAACAGCGTGCCAATCGCTAAGGCCAGGGTTTGCCGCGCCACCTGAATGGCATCCGCCAACACCCGATGAGAAGGCAAACGCAGCCCGCTGGGCCACTGCTGCGTAATGGCTTGGCGCAGCGCCTGCTCAATGCGCACCTGCTTACTCAGCCGCTCCGGTTGGAGTGCATAAAGTTGCATAAATTGGTGCAAGACCTGCTGGCGATCCATATCAACGCCCCCCTTTCCCGCGTGAAGCCCGCTGCTGTCAGGCGTTTAGACGAAAGCATTATGTCAGTTATGCACTTATTTGGTGCGTTGAAAAAGTGGTCTAGTCGAACGCCAAAGTGGTGCATTCGCGTTCTGACCGCCGCCTGCTAGCGTGTAACTATTCCGTCACTGGAATCAGGATACTGCGCCTCAGAGCGCCAACGACAACATCCAATAACCTGCAGGACACTGTGCGATGACCACTCCCTCTTCTGAACAGGATAAGCTCGTCCGGGTACTGGCCCGCGGCGACGTATTAGCCCTCGCCTTCGGTGCGATGATTGGCTGGGGCTGGATTGTATTAACCGGAACCGCGATTCAATCCGCTGGCAGCTTAGGCGCTATTTTAGCGTTTATTATCGGCGGGTTAGCGATCATCATGGTGGGCCTCACCTACGCTGAGCTGGCCTCCGCCATGCCCAAAGTAGGCGGCGAGCATGTTTACAGCTACCGCGCCCTGGGTCACTTACCCTCTTTCTTATGCACCTGGGCGATTATTTTAGGCTATTTAAGCGTGGTGGCCTTTGAAGCCGTGGCGCTGCCCACCGTGATTGAGCACCTAGCACCGAACTATGCAGTTGGCCACTTATGGACCATCGCGGGCTGGGAAGTAAAAGCGACGTGGGTGGCCGTCGGTGTTGGCGGCTCGCTCGCCATGATGATTATCAACTACTTCGGTGTGACCACCGCCGCGCTGATCCAAAAAGTCGTGACCGCCATGATTTTGCTGGTTGGCGTGCTGTTTGTCACGGGCGCGCTGTTTGAAGGCGAAACCATCAACATGATGCCGCTGTTCACCCAGGCCGATACCGGCGTGGTGGCGGGCATTGTCGCGGTGCTGGTCATGGTGCCGTTCCTGTTCGTGGGCTTTGACGTCATTCCCCAAGCTGCTGAAGAGATTAACCTGCCCTACAAAGCCATCGGCAAAGTGCTGATGATGTCGGTCATTCTGGCGGTGGTGTGGTACGCGCTGATTATTCTGGCCACCAGCCTTGCCTTGAACAGCACCGAGCTGGCCGCGAGTTCCCTGAGCGTGCCGGATGCCATGGGCAGCCTGTTCAACGCCCCCTGGGCCAGCAACCTGATGGTTCTAGCCGGTATTGCGGGCATCATCACCAGCTGGAACGCCTTCTACATCGGCGGTTCGCGGGCGATCTACGCCCTGGCCCGTGCGGGCATGCTGCCTGCGCCGTTTGCCAAGCTGCACCCGCGCTATAAAACGCCTACTAACGCCATCTTCCTGATGGGCTTTCTTTCCTGTATCGCCCCGTTCTTCGGCCGCCCCGCGCTGGTGTGGATCGTCAACGCCGGTGGCCTGGGCATCGTGATTGCCTACCTGTTCGTGGCCATCTCCTTTGTAGTGCTGCGGGTTCGCGAGCCGGATATGCCGCGCCCGTTCCGCATTCGTCACGGCAAGCTGTGCGGCACCCTGGCGGTCGTCCTCTCTTTCGGCATGGCGTGCCTCTACCTGCCCGGTAGCCCGGCGGCCCTGAGCGGCGCTGAGTGGTCGATCTTCGCGGGCTGGTCGCTGCTGGGGGTGGGGCTGTACATCCACGCACTGCGCACCTACGGCCGCGCCTACAGCGACCAACACATGATGGCTGACCTGTAAGCCGTTCCAACACTTTAAAGGAGCACGCTATGAGCTTTATCGAACAGTGGTTGCACGATGCCGTACCGGCCCTGGTGGGTGGGCAGTGGCGCAAAGGCCAGCAGACCTTTGCCGTCGATAACCCCGCCACCGGCGAAACCATCGCCCACGTGGCGGATTTAAGCGCCGACGACACCCGCGACGCCGTGGCCGCCGCTTACGAAGCCGGTGCCGCGTGGCGCGCCACCCCGGTGAAACAGCGCTCAGCGCTACTGCGCCGCTGGTTTGAGCTGATCAATGAGCACGCCGACGACCTAGCCCGCCTGATGACCCTAGAGCAGGGCAAGCCGCTGGCGGAAGCCAAAGGCGAAGTGACCTACGGCGCATCGTTCATCGAGTTCTTCGCCGAAGAAGCCAAGCGCATGGCGGGGGAAACCCTGCCCAGCCACGGCGCGGATAAGCGCCTGCTGGTACTGCGCGAGCCGGTGGGCGTGGTCGCGGCGATTACCCCGTGGAACTTCCCGCTGGCGATGATTACCCGCAAGTGCGCCCCGGCCCTGGCCGCTGGCTGCACCGTGGTGATTAAACCCGCTGAAGCCACGCCGCTGACCGCGCTGGCCGCCGCCTACCTGGCGCTGGAAGCGGGCCTGCCCGCAGGCACCATCAACGTGGTCACTGCTTCCAAACCCGCCGCCGTGGGCGAGGTACTCACCACCGACCCTCGGGTGCGCAAGGTGTCGTTTACCGGTTCTACCCCGGTGGGCAAACACCTGCTGGCCCAGTGTGCCAGCACGGTGAAAAAAACCGCCATGGAGCTGGGCGGCAACGCGCCGTTTATCGTGTTTGATGACGCCGATGTTGACGCCGCCGTGAACGGTGCCATCGCCTCCAAATTTCGCAACGCCGGGCAAACCTGCGTGTGCACCAACCGCTTCCTGGTGCAAGACGGCATTTACGATGCGTTCGTCGCGAAGCTCACCGAGCGCGTGAACGCCCTCAACGTGGGTGACGGCTTGGCCGAAGGCAGCATCATCGGCCCGCTGATCAACCAAGCCGCCGTGGATAAAGTGCAGCGCCACGTCGATGACGCAGTGAATAAAGGTGCGCGCCTGCTGTGCGGCGGCCAGCCCCACGCGGCGGGTGATCGCTTCTTTACTCCCACGGTACTGGCAGATGTGACCACTCAAATGGCCGTCGCCGACGAAGAGACCTTCGGCCCGGTGGCCCCGGTATTCCGCTTCCAACGCGATGAAGAAGCCATCGCCATGGCCAACGACACTCCGTTTGGCCTGGCCGCCTACTTCTACGCCACGGATTACCGCCGCATCTGGCGCACCATGGAGCAGTTGGAGTACGGCATGGTGGGCGTGAACGAAGGGCTGATCTCCACCGAGCTTGCGCCGTTTGGCGGCGTGAAAGAGTCCGGGCTGGGCCGCGAAGGTTCCCACCATGGCCTCGATGAATTTACCGAACTGAAGTACGTCTGCGTAGGCGGTTTATAAAGAGAACGATGATGACTAACCAAGAACTGAATGACCTGAAAAACCGCTTCGTGGCCAACGGTGCCGCCACGCCGACCACCCAGTTTGCCGAGCGCGCCGAAAACGCCGAGCTGTGGGACGCCGACGGCAAACGCTGGATCGACTTCGCGGGCGGCATCGGCGTGCTCAACCTGGGCCACCGCCACCCGAAAATCGTCGCGGCGGTGGAAGCGCAGCTCAAGAAAGTCATGCACACCAGCGCAGCGGTCATTTCCTACGCGCCCTACGTGCAGCTGTGCCAAAAGCTCTGCGAACTCACCCCGGTGCGCGGCCCGGAGCGTAAAGCGATGCTGGTGAACACCGGTGCCGAGGCGCTAGAAAACGCCGTGAAGATCGCCCGCGCCGCCACTGGCCGCACCGGCATCATCACCTTCGACGGTGCCTTCCACGGCCGCACCATGATGACCCTGGCGATGACCGGCAAGGTGCTGCCCTACAAGAACGACTTCGGCCCCATGCCGGGCGACGTGTTCCGCGCACCGTTCCCCAACCCGCTGCACGGCATCAGCGAAGAAGCCTCGCTGAACGCCATTCGCACGCTGTTTAAAACCGACATCGCCCCGCACCGCACGGCGGCCATCGTGATTGAGCCAGTACAGGGCGAGGGCGGCTTCTACATCGCCTCGCCTGATTACCTGAAAGCCCTGCGCGCGCTGTGCGACGAGCACGGCATTCTGCTGATCGCCGACGAAGTGCAATCTGGATTTGCCCGTACCGGCAAGCTGTTTGCGCTGGAACACAGCGGTATCGAAGCGGACATCCTTACCACCGCCAAGAGCCTCGCCAACGGCATGCCGCTCTCTGCTGTAGTCGGCACTGCCAAGGTGATGGACGCCTCCGGCCCTAACTCCCTGGGCGGCACTTACAGCGGCAACCCGCTCTCCTGCGCGGCAGCCCTGGCGGTGATCGAAGCCATCGAAGAAGAGAACATCCTGGCCCGCAGCGAGCAGATGGGCAAAATGCTGGCCGAACGCTTCGCCGTCTGGGAAGAGCGCTTCCCCGCCGTCGCCCACGGCCGCCAGCTCGGCGCCATGGCCGCGTTCGAACTGCTCAACCGCGACGGCAAGCCCGACCCACAACTCACTGGCGCGCTCTGCGCCAAAACCCGCGAGAAAGGCCTGATCCTGCTTTCATGTGGCTTCTACGGCAACAGCATCCGTATTCTGGTGCCGCTGACGGTTTCTTCTGCGGTGTTAGAGGAAGGGTTGAGTATTATTGAGGAGTCGTTGGAAGCGTTGAGCTAGTAGTCTTCTAAGCGGCACTAAGCCCGCCCATCGTCAGGCAGCGTAAGCTGTTGGCGATGGGTGGGCTTTTTTATGGGAGTTGAAAGCTTGATGCTGAGATCGTCTGTCGCTCTCAGTGGCTTGTGCTAAGCTGGGTTTGGTATGGTACATGCCTAAGGAAAACGAGTTGAAAATGCAGCATAAATGCAAAATGGAAAAATAATTATAAAAATAAAAAATTGGGATGTTTTGGGTTTTATTTTAGGCCAATCATGCTGGCATAGTAATCCAATCATAGAAAGCGCTTTCAAATAACTGTTATAAGGCATCGTGAAACTATGGACGAGCAAAAGGAACTCTTGTGGCGACAGTACCAGCAGCATATAGATACCTATAAGTTCTATTTAGAAACTACTGTTAAGCTGATGAGTCTATATTTTGTTGTGAGTGGTGCCATTGTTTCTTACTACGCCACTAATAGCGAGACTACAAATGCATTGCTTGCACTTTTTCTTCTACTCGTAATGGGTGGTGCCCTCTGTATTTTTTTCACTATATGCGCCGTTCAGTCCTTAACTACGCGAAAAGATGTCTTTGAAATCCGGGATATGTTAGCTCTTCGCGTAGCTCCAGAAACCGGCGTACTTACAATGTTGTTAACAGTTTTTTCTCTTGTTTTATTGGTTTGCTCTTGCGCATTAGCTTACGTAGTTTGGTTTGGCGGTGCCTTGTAATAAGGGCAGGCAAAGTGACTATTTTTCCATTGCAACTACGCCTCTATTAAAAAGAAATGCGTTCTAAGCAGAGTTATGCTCCAAAGAGGTATATTTTATGTACGTTTTTGAAATTATTACTCCTGGAACGTGGCTAGATGGAGAAGACCGAGATTGGTCCTGGAAAATTGGAAATCTGTTGCAATCACTTAAGTCACAGTATTTCGAGGCAAATCTTGCGCTGAATTTGTTTATTGCAGCCAGTTCTACCCGGCCTTCATTTGCAGAGCCCAACAACTGGGCGCGAGATTCTCAACGTAGACGTGAGATTAGGCAGGAAATAGAACGTGAATACGGTGGATTTCCAGGGCACGAACATTGGGAGGATGTTCACTTTGAAACAGAAGTCCGGTTCAAACGAGAGAAATGGTCGAACGGTGGTCAGCCAAGAGAGTTTGAACATAATTTGCCCTTCGTATACGCTCGAGCGTTCCTTTATGCTCTTGATTCTTTTGATAAGTTTTTGGGTGTGCTATCACGAGAAGAGGGCGTCCCTGTAGTCGTTGCGCAATTACACGCTCAGATAAGCGAAGCGTTTCCCGACCTCCGTGGAGTAAGGAATACCGCTCAGCACTTGGAGGACAGATCGCGGGCCCTTGGTGCGGGTCGTAATCCGAAACCACTGGATCTTAAGCCCGTTGAAAACAAAATGGTGAATGCTCCCAATGGAGGAGTATTGATTCTGAACTCACTCAATGGCTCCAAATATGGCTCGACTATGGCCGACGGCCATTACGGAGAGGTTGATGTATCACCAGAATCAATGGAGAGGCTGCAAAATATCCTTCAGAACACATTAGAGTTATTCAATTGGCATGGGCCGAAACAGCACGAACCGAGCGTTTGAGCATGCCCAATACTAGAAAAGGACGCTCCCTATGGCGCATATGCCATGGCATATTGTTCCTCGATGCGGCCACACCTTCTTTTGAGAAACTAGCTAGTTATACAGCTATCTATCCTCCAACCCGCTCTCATCAAACAGCGAAAGCTGCTGACGATTAGCCACTTTCGCTTTTCTAGACCGCCGAGCGGGCGGCCGCCGCTGACTCGCCAGCTTATCCACAATCGCCTGACTCGCATCTCTAGCCTCCGGCGTCCGGCGCAGTTCGTAGAGCAGCTTCTTCCAATGGCGCGCTTCGGCTTCGAAATCGTTGGGGATAGGGTAGTCGACGCCCGGCTGAAAGCCGAAGCGTTTCTGCAGGCTTTCCGGCAGCGCCCACGGTTTGGCGCGCCACTCTAACGGCAGTGGCGTTAGTTCCGGCACCCAGCGGTCGATGAACTCACAAGTGGGGTCGTTATCTTCTGCTTGCTTGATCGGGTTATAGACCCGCATAGCGTTGGTGCCCGTGGCGCCTGCTTGCATCTGCACTTGGGGGTAGTGAATGCCCGGCTCGAAGTCGGTGAACAGCCGCGCCAAATGTAATGCTGGCTCATACCAGTGCAGCCCCAATCCAAAGGTGGCATGGGAGAGCAGCATGGCGCGCATGCGAAAGTTGATCCAGCCGGTGGCGGTTAGGCTGCGCATGCAGGCATCTACCAGCGGCACGCCGGTTTGGCCGCGCTTCCAGGCAATCAGGTGGGGGTGTTCCGGGTCGCGCTCCCGCAGGCCGCGTAGCGCTGGGTGCAGCGTTTGTTGCTCGATGCTGGGTTCGCTTTCCAACTTCTGAATAAAGTGGCAGTGCCAATAGAGCCGCGAGGTAAAGGCGCGCAGCGAGCGGGCCCAGGCGGTGTCGTCGGCGTGCTTTTGCCGCTGGCGGCGCAGGGATTGCACCACTTCCCGCATGGAAAGCGTGCCCCAGGCCAAGTGCGGGGAGAGCCGCGATCCAAACTCCCAGGCCAGTAACGGTTTAGAGAGCGAGCCGCGATAGCGCCGCCCGCGCTGGGTAATAAAGCTCAGCCACAGCGCGCGCCCTTCACTGCGCCCGCCCCGCTGGCGTTGGGGGCAGGGCGTGGTATCAAACCCCAAAGTGAGCGAGGGCAGTTGCGCTACGTCTACGTGATGAAATGCTTCCCAACCGGGTGCTGCCACCGCTGTGGGCGGGGCGGAGTAGGTGGGGGCGGCCATTAGCGCTTCCCAGTGGCTTTCCCAACGGGATTGGTGCCCGGTGCGGCTACTCAGCCCGCGAATCACGCCCTGCTGGCGGGCCTCCTGCCAGGGCACCTGGTGGGCGTGGCACCACGCCTGAACACGTTGATCCCGCTCAAAGCTCCAGGCATTGCCGGTCTCTTGGTGGGAGTGCAGCACCAGTTCGCCGTAGTGGGCTTTGAGGGCGGTGAGGCACTCCACTATATCGCCCTGCCACAGGCAGAGCGGCAAGCCCAGCGTACTGAGCGCTTGGGCAAGATCAACCAGTGAATCGGCGGCAAACTGCCAGTGGCGCAGAGCGCTGTCCGGCGCTTGCCATTGCCCAGGCTCGATGGCAAATAGCGGCAGCACCGGGCCCGCCGCAGCGGCGTTGGCCAGCGGTGCGTGATCGTGAATGCGCAAATCGCGTTTGAACCAAACGACCTGAAGGGGTGCCTGAGCCATTAGCCGTAACGCCTGTTCGTCACTTATCTATTCGTGATGTAGTGATGACGTTACCATCAAGCGATTGTTTGCGTAACCAACTGAGTCACACCCGCTCACAGGAGAGCCACTATGTATATCGCCATGAACCGTTTTCGGATTGCCCCAGGCCGCGAAGAGGATTTTCTAGAGGTATGGCGCAACCGCGATTCCCACTTGGACGAAGTGCCCGGCTTCAAGCAGTTTCAAATGCTGCAGGGCGCAAGCCAGGAAGACCACACCGTATTCATCTCACACAGCGTGTGGGAATCCGAAGAGGCCTTCCGCGCCTGGACGAAGTCAGACGCCTTCCGCAAGGCCCACGCCAACGCCAAAGCGCCAGAAGGCATCTACCTTGGCCCGCCTAAGTTTGAAGGGTTTGAGGTGGTGTTGTAAGGCAGGAAATGGCTACCGCACTTGGGTGCGGTAGCGTTACTTTCAGGCGGTGCCTGCTGCTTCTAACATGGCGTGCAGCAGCACGTTACACCCTGCATGAACATCGCCTGGCGTCGCGCTTTCCGCTTCGTTGTGGCTGATGCCGTCTTTACAGGGAATAAAGATCATCGCCGCTGGGGCCACTCGGCCAATGAAAATCGCGTCGTGCCCCGCGCCGCTAATGATATCCATATGCGATAGCTCAAGCTTTTCAGCCCCTTGGCGCACGGCGTCGACACACGCTTTATCGAAATACTCGGGGGCAAAATCTGCCGTGGGCGCTAATTCATAGGTTAAACCGTGGCGCTGGCAAATCTCCTCAATCGCGGCGGCCACCGCGTCGCCCATAGCCGTTAATGCATCTGGCTCCCAGTGGCGCATGTCTAGCGTCATCTTTACCTGCCCAGGAATCACGTTGCGCGAGCCAGGGTGCAGCGCCATGTATCCGACGGTGCCGCGCCCGTGGGGCTGGTGTTCGTTGGCAATCCGGTTGAGCGCTTGGGTCACTTCCGCCGCGCCCATCATGGCGTCCCGGCGCAGGTGCATGGGCGTGGGGCCTGCATGGGCCTCTAGGCCGGTAAGAGTGAGGTCAAACCATTTCTGGCCCAGTGCGCCAATCACCACACCAATGGTAGTGTCGGTGTCTTCTAGGATAGGGCCCTGCTCGATATGCGGCTCAAAGTAGGCCTTAATCTCGCTGGGCGATACTTCGTCGCTGCCTCGGTAGTGAATGGTGTCTAGGGCATCGCTGACCGACACCCCATCGGCATCCTTACGTGCCATCATGGCATCGAATTCCAGCTCGCCGGTAAACACGCCGGAGCCCATCATGCAGGGCGGGAATCGGCAGCCCTCTTCGTTGGTCCACGCGACCACTTCAATGGGCGCTTTAGTGGTAATGCGGTGTTCGTTTAAGGTGCGAATGACTTCCAGCCCTGCCAACACGCCAAAGCAGCCGTCGTACTTACCGCCCGTGGGCTGGCTATCCAAGTGGCTGCCTGCCACCACTGTTTTGGCGTTGGGGTCGCTGCCTTCTCGGCGGGCAAAAATATTGCCGATATTATCAATACGAATGGTGCAGCCTTCGGCGCGGCACCACTGAATAAACAGGTCGCGGCCTTGGCGGTCTAGCTCGGTCAATGCTTGGCGATTGACGCCGCCTTTCGCGGTAGCGCCCAGCGTGGCCATCTCCATCAGTGCCGCCCACAGGCGGTCGCTGTCGGTGCGTAAATGATCGAGTGTTGTGGTGGGGTCAACAAGCGAGTTCATACGTTATGTCGTCCTTTTCAAAGTGGCACAGGCAATGCTGGCGGCGTCCTGTTAGTTGTTATTGGCTATTAGCCAGCGTAGAGATAAATGCCGCCCAATTACGTCTAAATTCTCTAACGTGAACAAAAGAAAAGGTTAATTTTATAAACGTGGTGGGTGGCGCATGCTGTGGCTATGCCTGTTAGCGATGGAGCTTGGCCACTATGTTTGGATTAAAAAGCGGACTAAAAAGCGGATTAAAAAACCGCACCACTACCCACACGCACCCCGCCGATGAGCAGGGCACCGCCCTCAACCAGCACTTCTGGATGCCGTTCAGCGCGAACCGCGATTTCCGCGCAAACCCGCGCATGATTGCCGGGGCGGAAGGGCGTTATTACATCGATGACCAGGGGCGCAAGCTGTTTGATTCGCTCTCGGGCCTATGGACCTGCGGGGCAGGCCATAACCGTGAAGAGATCCAAAAAGCCGTGGCGGCGCAGCTGGGTACGCTGGATTTTGCCCCTGGCTTTCAGATTGCCCACCCGTTGGCGTTCAAACTAGCGGAAAAGGTCGCGAGCTTAACGCCTGCCGGGCTGGATCACGTGTTTTTCACCAACTCCGGTTCAGAAGCTGCCGATACCTCGGTCAAGATGGCCAAGGCCTACTGGCGTTTAAAAGGTAAGCCGGAAAAAACCCGCATGATCGGCCGCGCTAAGGGTTACCACGGGGTGAATATTGGTGGCACCAGCCTGGGCGGCATTGGCGGCAACCGTAAGCACTACGGCCAGTTGATGGACGTGACGCACCTGCCCCACACCTTGCAGGCGGGCCATGCGTACACCCGTGGCCAAGCGGAAACCGGCGCTGAGCTGGCCGATGCGCTGCTGGATCAAATCGCCCTGCACGATGCCTCTACCATTGCGGCAGTCATTGTGGAGCCGATGTCGGGCTCGGCGGGTGTGATTGTGCCGCCAAAAGGCTACCTGGATCGGCTGCGGGAGATCTGCACCGCGCACGATATTCTGTTGATTTTTGATGAGGTGATTACCGCCTTTGGCCGCAGTGGGGCGACCACCGGAGCCGAAGCGTTTGGCGTCACGCCGGATATCATGAACGTGGCCAAACAGATCACCAACGGCGCGATCCCCATGGGCGCAGTGATCGCCTCTGGTGAGATTTTCGACACCTTTATGCACGCAGGCGGTGCCCAGCACGCCATTGAATTCCCCCACGGCTACACCTACAGCGCCCACCCCGTGGCCTGCGCGGCGGGGCTGGCAGCGCTGGAGATGATGGAGCGCGAAAACTTCCCCGCTCAGGTGAATGCTATCGCCCCCATATTCGAGCAGAAGCTACACGCCCTAAAAGGCCACAACCACATTGTCGATATTCGTAACTACGGCTTGGCTGGTGCCCTTCAGCTAGCACCGCGCAACGGCGACCCCACCATTCGACCCCGCGATGCCCATATGGCGCTGTGGGAAGCGGGCTTCTACGTGCGCTACGGCGGCGACACCCTGCAGTTCGGCCCTCCCTTTGGCACCACGGAAGCCGAGCTTGAGCGTTTGTTCGATGCCGTCGCGACCACCCTGGATTCACTGGCGTAGCCCTGGCCAACCCTGTTTTGGAGTTTCATGATGAGTGTTGTTTCCCACCTGATTAACGGTGAGCTAGTGGAAAGCCAGCGCACGCTGGGTGTTACTAATCCTTCTACAGGAAAAGTGATTCGCCACGTGGCAGATGCCAGCGCGGCGGATGTGGAGCGTGCCATTGCCGCAGCTCAAGCCGCTTTTCCTGCCTGGCGCGATACGCCGCCCGCCAAGCGCGCCCAGGTGATGTACCGCTTTAAGCAGCTGCTGGAAGAGCATGCGGACCGCCTCGTGCAACTGGTCAGCGAAGAGCATGGCAAAACGGTCGAAGACGCCATGGGCGAGCTGAAGCGCGGCATTGAAAACGTCGAGTACGCCTGTGGCGTGCCGGAACTGTTAAAAGGCGAGTACTCCCACAACGTGGGGCCAGGCATTGATGCGTGGTCTAACTTCCAGCCGTTAGGCGTGGTCGCGGGCATTACCCCGTTTAACTTCCCCGCCATGGTGCCGCTGTGGATGTACCCGATGGCGATTGCCTGCGGTAACACCTTTATTCTTAAGCCTTCCGAAAAAGACCCATCAGCGGCCATGGCCGTGGCTGAACTGCTGCAAGAAGCGGGGCTGCCCAAAGGCGTGATGAACGTCATTCACGGCGGTCGCGAAGCGGTGGAAACACTCTTGGATGCCAAAGCCGTGAAAGCCATTTCGTTTGTGGGTTCTACGCCCGTGGCAGAAGCGATTTATTCCCGAGGTTCGGCAGCAGGCAAGCGCGTTCAGGCCCTGGGCGGGGCGAAGAACCACGCGGTGATTCTGCCGGATGCCGACCTGGAAAACGCCGCCAACACCCTGATGGGTGCCGCCTACGGCAGCTGCGGCGAGCGCTGCATGGCGATCTCGGTAGCGGTATGCGTAGGCGATGAAACTGCTGACCGGTTAGTGGAAACCATGCTACCCAAAATCGCCCAGTTGAAGGTGGGCCCGGGTACCGATAAAGGCCTGGATATGGGCCCGCTGGTCACCGCAGAGCATCGCGATAAAGTGCTTGGGTTTATTGAAGATGGCGTGAACGCTGGCGCTTCGCTGGTGGCGGATGGCCGTGGCCTGACCGTGGCTGGCCATGAAGAGGGCTATTTTGTGGGTGGCTGCCTGTTCGATAACGTCACCGCTGAGATGCGCATTTACCAGGAAGAGATTTTTGGGCCGGTACTCTGCGTGGTACGGGTCGGCAGCCTGGACGATGCCATGCAGCTGATCAACGACCACGAATACGGCAACGGCACCTGCCTGTTTACCCGCGATGGCGAAGCCGCCCGCCGCTTCACCGACGGTATCGAGGTCGGCATGGTGGGGGTGAACGTACCGTTGCCCGTGCCGGTGGCGTATCACAGTTTTGGCGGCTGGAAGCGTTCGCTGTTTGGCGACCTTCACGCCTACGGCCCAGACTCGGTGCGCTTCTACACTCGCCGCAAGGCGGTTTCCCAGCGCTGGCCTTCCGTCAGCGAAGCCACACGGGCGGAGTTCTCGTTTCCTACTAACCAGCGTTGACGCGATGCGCTAACTGCGCCATCTTCACTGCACCACCGCCTGCATTATTGTTGGGCGGTGGTGTATTTTTGGTGCGTATTATTAGCGGTCAGGGTTGCAAAGGGATACCAGCGTGGCGAGAACACAGGACGAAATTCGGCAAACGAACGTCAAAAAGATCCTTCAGGCGGCGGAGCAGCTGTTTGCCGAGAAAGGCTACGCCGGTGCCTCCATGGGTGACATTGCCCAGTTAGCCGACCTGCCCAAGTCCAATGTGCACTACTATTTCGCGACTAAGAAAGCACTCTATCAAGAGGTGCTGCTGGCGCTGTTAGAGCTATGGAAGCAGGACGCGCTCTGCTTTGAGCTGTACGACGACCCCCGAGTGGTGCTCTCCACCTACATTCGCGCCAAGATGAACCACTCCCGCTACCGCGCCCACGGCTCCAAAATCTGGGCGGCCGAAGTGATGCAGGGTGCTCCGATTCTCAAGGAGCGGCTGCGCGATAACCTCTATGAATGGGCCAAGCTGAAAGAGTCGAAAATCCGCGAGTGGATCGATTCCGGCCAAATCAACCCCGTCGAACCTTCGTACCTGCTCTATATGATCTGGGCCTCCACCCAGCACTACGCCGACTTCGACTACCAAATCTACCTATTAAACGACGACAAACCGCTGGACGACCTACAGTTTGAAAAAGCCGTGCAGTCGGTGACCTCGGTGATTTTAAGAGGGATTGGGCTGACGGCTTAAGGTTGGCTGACAAAGTGTGAGTGGTGTTTCGTGCGTTTGCTCGCGTGGGAACGTGTCACTATTTTTTGTTGCACTTTTACGTGATCGTTAACATAAGAGGGCATGTTCTGATGGTAAGAATTCTGCTTGGTTTGCTAACGGTGCTTCTTGTTGCCAGCTTATGTGCTCAAAGTGCTTATGCCGAGTCAACAATTCAAACATTAGACATTGAATCTGAAGAGGGCGCAGCGCTATTAGAACGCCTGCGTGGTGGCGGGCTGGTGATGTATATACGCCATGCCGACACCACCGGTCAGCAATGCGATACCTATCACTATAGCGCTGGACGAGAGGGGCAGCGCAACATCTCATCAGTAGGGCGTGAACAAGCAGCTGAGCTAGGCAAACGGATTGAAGCGCTGGGTATCCCTATGGCTGAGCCCATCCTGTCTGGCCCTGTGTATCGTGCACGTGATACCGCCGAACTGGCTTTCGGCGTCGATAGAGTCAGCGTAACGGATAGCCTACTCGCTGATGATTATGCCCGTGGGCGTCTCGACTGGGTGCTGTCAGAACACCGGCGTCTGTTCAGTGAGCCTGTGGGACAGGGAGAGAATCGCGTTCTCGTTGGCCACCGCACTCCTGCTCAAATGATTTTTGGCAGCGTCCTCTCCGGTACGAGCCTGCCGGAAGCAGGCGTTCTGGTGTTGGAGCCACGTGGGAATGAAGGCAGCCAATTATTAGGCGTTCTCGAGATTGTCCCGGCCATTAATGGCGGTAATCCGTCATGTTCGTAGGGTTGACGCAATAACCGTTCGATATATGGCTAAAACTTCACAGTGCTTAGCCTTTATCAGTAGCCACCTGCTCAGCAATCAAGCACAAAAGCTCATACATAATGGTAGCGCCAAGCAGCGCCGTATTGCCGCTGGGGTCAAAGGGTGGTGAGACTTCCACCACATCTGCCCCAATCAGCGGTAGGCCGCGAAAGCCACGCACTAGCTGCAGTGCTTGCAGGCTGGTGAGGCCGCCGACCTCCGGGGTGCCGGTACCAGGGGCGAAGGTGGGGTCGATGCTATCGATATCGAAGGATAGATATACCGGGCCGCTACCGACTACGCGGCGCGCTTCAGCGACCGTCGCTTCGATACCCAGTGCATCCACTTCCTCCATAAACATTACCCGCATGCCGGTTACATCGGAGTAGTCCCAGCCTTGGGTGGTGTTTTGCGCACCGCGAATACCGATCTGCACCGTGCGTTTAGGATCAATCAGTCCATGTTCACAGGCGAGTCGGAAGGGACCTCCGTGGTGAAATTTTGAGCCTTGGAACTCGTCCCATGTATCGGTATGGGCATCGATATGAATCAAACCTACCGGCCCATCAGCCGCTAAGCCGCGTAGGATGGGGTAGGTAATCGAGTGGTCGCCACCGGCACTTAGCGGGATAACGCCTGCCCGGCGAATGGCGCTGTAGTAGGCGGCAATATCATTGGAGACGTGCTCAAGGTCGTAGATCGACGAAAAGCGCACGTCACCAATATCGGCAATACGTGCCTGGGCAAACGGGTCCAGCCGGGTAACATGATGCAGGCTGCGCATCATGCTCGATTGGTTGCGAATCTCCCGCGGCCCGTGGCGGGTACCTGGGCGATTACTCACGCCGCCGTCAAAGGGTATTCCCACCAGGGCAATATCAAGTTCATCCAATGTGTCGGCTAACGGCGCGCGTAAAAAGCTTGCTATTTCGCGATAGCGTGGCTCTTGACGTGGTAGGTAGCTTTCGCCGGTGGCGGCGTTGCGGCGAGTGCCGTCGGTGCCCTTGGCCATGTCGCTCTCCTTATCGGGTTAAGCTCGCCAGGCTGGCGGCCAGTAGTTGAGTGCCTGCGACGGCATCATCGAGTTCAGTATGCTCATCGGGGTGGTGACTAAGGCCATCGCGGCAGGGCACAAACAGCATCGCCGTTGGGCAGTGGTTGGCGAGGTGAATCGAATCGTGAAAGGCGCCCGATACTAATCGCGGTGCAGTAATACCTAGCTCATGGGCGGTGTCATCAAGCAGGGCGGTGAGGGTGGCGGGAAACGCCACTGGCTCAACGCGCGAGAGTGATGTCAGTGTTGCCTTGCAGCCCGCCCAGGTCTGCTGGGCGCGCTCATTGAATTCGGCTTCCAGCGCTTTTAGCATCGCTGCTTCCGGGTGGCGTAAATCAATAGTGAAGGTGACCTGGTCGGGAATCGTATTCACAGAACCAGGGTTAACGGTAAACTTGCCGATGGTAAAGCGCACCCGGTCTTCGTTGTCTTTCGCGGCTTCCCGTAACGCAGTTGCCAGTGCACAAGCGCCCTCTAACGCATCGTGGCGCATGGCTCGCGGCGTTGTGCCCGCATGGTTGGCGCTCCCTGTTACCGTGACTTCAAACCAGCTAACGCCTTGGATACCTTCCACAACACCTACGGAAGCACCGGCTCGCTCCAATATTGGGCCTTGCTCAATATGTAATTCCAGAAAAGTGTGCATGGGCGTTGCCAATGAACGTCGTGGCACACCGGCGGCGTCCAGTGCAGCCAAGCAAGTGTCTAATGCACTTCCCAGGCTGGCGCCGTCGCTGTCTTCAACCTCGCGCGTTTCATCGAGGCTGCGCACGCCGCAAAAGACCGCTGAGCCAGAGGTGCCAGGCGAGAAGCGTGCACCTTCTTCGTTGGTCCAACTCACCAGCGATAGAGGACGGCGCGGGGCAAAGCCCGCCTGTTTAAGCGCGCGTAGTGCTTCAAGGCCAGCAAGCACCCCGAGCGCGCCATCGTACTTACCACCCGCCGGTTGGCTATCCAAATGGCTGCCGGTAACCACGGGGGCAAGCTCAGGGTCGCTGCCGGGAATATCTAGAAACACATTGCCGATGGCGTCTACACTTGCCGTTGCCCCTAGCGCATTGGCCTGCTCAATCAGCCACAGCCGCGCCCGGGTATCGCTGTCGTCAAGCGCCAAGCGCGCCACACCACCATCTGAACGAGCACCAAATTTGGCTACCGTTGCCAAATCATTGGCTAAGCGCTCTGAGTTAACCGCACTCGCTATCGCCTTGATATCTAAAGAAGAGCTGTCAGTTGGATGATGGATGTGGCTCTGCATTAGGTTCTCCTGGGTTGTTTGTTATTCGTAAACTTCGAAATGCACCTCGACAGGTACACAGTCTGCACCGTTGATTGGGATGATGTCTTGCGGGCAGGCTGACATTGCCACAATACAGTCCATCTCGGCGCGTAGCTCAACATAGTCGCCAGCTTTTGAAACCGGCGGGCACCAGTCGACTTTCATCTCGGCGTTAACCGGGATATTCATCCAAAGGTTGAATGGCTGGGGCACTTCGGGCGCCTCTGTGCCAATGGCTTGCATGGCTAAGCGCAGGTTGTCGGCACAGCTATCATGATAGCCCTCTACGCCCAGCGTCATATAGCGGAACAGGTCACAGGCGGCCATCAATGTGTCGTGAATGCCGGGCGAGGTGTCGGCGGTGAGGGTCATAATCGGGCGGCGGCGGTTACTCATCAGTGGGTCGCCTACCTGAGGAATCAGCCCACTTAACCAGGCGCGCCCATGCTCCCAAGACATAAATTCATTGGGGTTCGCAGTGCTAAACGCCCAGGTATCGCATACCTGAGTGCCGTGAGTGTTAATAATACGGATGGTTTGGCCGGCCTTAAGGCGTACTGCCTTGCCTCCTCGGGCGGCGACTTCGTAACGTTCGCCGAGCACTGGCGTGCCATCGGGAGAAATGGGGGTGTCCAAGGTGTGATTGTGACCACAGGGCTCACTGTTACTGTGGGGCAATTGGTCAATGCGCGCGTGATCAAAGCGTGTGTCAGTACTCATAGGATTCTCCAGGTGTGTCGTAATGGTGTTTGCTAATCGGTACATGCAAGTCGAATTAATCGATATGACGCTCGCGCCAAGTATTCAGAAACTGTTGCAGGCGCTCGCTTTTCGGTTGGCGAAACAGCGTGGATGGCGGGCCACTTTCCACCACGCGGCCTTGATCCATAAAAATCACCCGGTCGGCGACTTTGGCGGCGAAGCCCATCTCGTGGGTGACGATCACCATGGTCATGCCATCGGCGGCCAGCTTCTTCATGACATCTAGCACTTCACCCACCAGCTCAGGGTCGAGCGCCGAGGTGGGCTCATCGAAGAACATTACCCGGGGTTTCATGGCGAGCGCCCTAGCAATGGCCACGCGCTGCTTCTGACCGCCCGAAAGGCTCTCTGGAAAGTGACCCGCTCGGTCAGCAAGGCCGACCTGTTCGAGCATGGCTATGCCTTCTACATCGGCATCGCGACGGGAAAGGCCGTTGACCAAACGCAGTGCCTCGGTCACGTTCTCAAGCGCAGTACGATGGGGCCAGAGATGAAAGTGCTGGAACACCATGCCCACCGGGGCGCGCACTTCGTCCACGCGCTTTTCGCTGGTGCGCACACGTTTACCGCTGCGGTCTTCATAGCCCAATAGTTGGCCGTCGATATAGACGCTGCCGTGGTCGTAGGGCTCCAAAAATGCCAGACAGCGCAGTAGGGTTGATTTACCCGAGCCGGAAGGGCCAATCACACAGACCACTTCGGAAGGGGCGAGGCTGAAGTCGATGTTGGTTAGCACTTCAAGATCGCCAAACTGCTTACTAATGCCGTGAGCCTCAACAATGGCTTTTTGTCGGGTAGGCGTAGGCGGCGAGAGTGTGTCAGCCGTTGGCATGGGAGTTATCCTTTTGAGCGACATGGCGCGGTTGACGATTGGCTAAGCGTTTTTCCAGCGCAAAGCCACCCCGGGCGACCAGTTCAATCATCAGCCAGTAGAGCAGCGCAACGGCCAGGTAGGGTTCGATGACTTGAAAGGTTTGGTTAACGATGGTGGTGGCGTTTTTGGTCAGGTCATCCACCGAGATAATCGAAATTAAGGCGGACTCTTTCACCAATATGATCAGTTGATTGGTGCCAGGGGGGACAATTAAGCGTGCCATTTGGGGGATCTGAACACGGATGAGCGCATGCCAGGGGGAAATGCCCAGCATCCTCGCCGCTTCCAATTGGCCTTTAGGAATCGACTTGAAGCCACCACGATAAATTTCTGCAAAATATCCTGCGCCATACAGGCCAATCCCCACGACACCAGCGATCTCAGCGTCCAGACGAAGGCCAATGCTGGGGCCGCCGTAATAGAGTAAAAACAGTAGAATAAGTAGTGGCGTGCCACGACATATCTCTACGTAGCAGGCCACCGGGTAGCCGAAAAGGCGTGGGTTAGCGAGCCGAAGCGCTGCAAGCACCAGGCCTAATGAAAGAGCGAGTAGGCAGCCTAAAAAACAGATCCACAGCGTGTTCCACAACCCTTGCAGAATCAGACCACGCATTTCCCATAGCAGGGCAATATCTAACATAGCGGACACTCCCCTATTCGGTGGCTAGGCCGCCGCTCATGCGGCGTTCTAAGTAAGCGCTGATGCGTGCCAGCACAAGATTGACGGCGAGATAAAGCACGGCAGCGGCAAGATAGGTCTCTAATGGCTGAAAGGTGCGCGAAGCGATTTGCTCACTCACCCGCATTAGCTCAGTGACTGCAATCACCGAAATCAGCGACGAATTTTTGAGAATCGTAATGATCTCGTTGGTCAACGGTGGCAAGGTCAGGCGAAACACCTGGGGCATAATAATCCGCCGCCGAGTTTGCCAAGCGGAGATGCCCGCCATGCGCGCCGCTTCTATTTGCCCAGCGGGAATATGGCTGATGCCACTACGGAAGATTTCCGCCTGAAAGGCGGTGGTATTCAGCGTTAAGGTCAAAATAGCCGCGTGGATAGGCGCTATCTCAATGCCGATTTCGGGCAGTAGGTAATAGACCAGCAGCAGTTGCAGCAAAATAGGGGTGCCACGCCAAAAGCTGCGGTAAAGCCCGCAGGGCCAGCGCACCAAGCGGTACCGGCTGGTCAAACCAAAGGCCAGTAAAACGCCTAATACCAAGCCCAATGCGATGGCGGAAAGCGAGACCACCATGGTGGTGGTCAAGCCTTTAAGCAGCACAGGGTAGTGGTTGAGTAGAATCTCAAACATGGGGCACCCTTAGAGAGAAGTGAATCGTCTTAGCGAACTGCGCGGCGTTTTACTCGGGCGCTGGCAGTTCTAAAGGCAGATCCATCGGGCCGCCAAACCATTTTTCTTGTAGCTCATTTAGCGTGCCGTCTTCATTGAGGCGTTGAATCTGCTCATCCATAAACGCATTCAGTGACGCGCTTTCTTCGTCGTTACGCCCAGCCCAGCTGAAATAGACCGGATCGCCGAAGGTGCCGACCACTTCAAACACATCCGGGCGGGTGCGCTCTGCTTCGAGCAAGTTGGGTAGGCTATTAATCACTACATCGACACGCCCAGTGCCCAGCTCGGCGTAAGCTTCGTCAACGCCTGTATAAGTGCGGATGTTGGCGACCGGTGTGCCCGCTTCCTCAAGTTTGGCAGCCAAGGCTTCCAGTGCTTCTAGCTGTGCCGAGCCAGCTTGAGCGGCGGCTACTTTGCCAGCGATATCTTCAGGTGAGTTGATATCTTCTTCGCCAGCGCGTTTTAGAATGGCCATTGTGGCATCGGCAATGGGGGTGCTTAAGTGGTAGCGCTCCATACGCTCGGGTGTAGCGGTGACCGAGGTAATGACGTAGTCAAAGCGCTCGCGCTCCAGGCCCGGCAGAATACCTTGCCAGGGCAGATCCATGCGGATTAATTCGACGCCTTCAAGCTCGCTCATGACGTGTTCCATAATGTCGGCGGAGTAGCCAACAATTTCGCCATCTTCAATGTATTCAAACGGAGCGAAGCGCGCTTCAGTGCCGACGGTAAAGGTCGCATCTGTACGAATGTCGTCAAGCAAGTCGCTATGAGCGGTAGTGGCGAAGCTCACGCCAAGTAGGAGGCCGGCGGTGATAGTGGGGATACGTTGCATGGGGGTGCTCCTCGGGGTGGTGATACTCGAATCAGCGGCTATCGCCTACTGAGCAAGAACCCCTTGAGTTAAGCAGGCGTTATGCAACAATAAAACTGTTATCTTTCGATGTTCATACCCGTTTTATTGATGTGAAATGCACCAACGTAGAGCACGCTAATGAAACTCTCAGCCGCTGATCTTAAAAGCCTTTCTGTTTTCTTGGCGGTGACCGAGCATCGCGGCTTTGCTGGCGCACAAACAGCACTGCATATGAGCCAATCCGCCATTAGTTTCCATATCCGAGCGCTTGAAGAGCGCGTGGGGTTCACTGTATGCAGCCGGGGACGGCAGGGGTTTGAACTGACTGAGCGGGGTGCCATCGTGTATGAGCGGGCTAAGGTGTTGCTCTCATCCGTAGACGATTTTGACAGCGAGATGAGTGAGCTACGTAGCTCGGTTTATGGCACGCTGCGCTTAGGCGTTGTTGATAACACCATTATGGATGTGGATCTTGACCTACAGGGGGTGATTGGCGAGTTCCTACGCAAAAACCCCAAAGCACGCCTTAACATTACGGTGGGTAGCCCTGATCGCTTAATTGGCGAGATCGCCAACGGTGCCGTGCAGCTCGGCATACTGCCAGAAACGGCGCAAATGGAAGGCTTGCAGCATCGCCAGGTTTACACCGAGGTACACGGTATTTATTGCGCAAAACGGCATCCACTGTTTGCCCGCGATGGCGCTCAGTTAACGGTCGATGAGGTGATTAACCACCCCTTTGTGGTACGCCCCTATGCCAACCTGCAAGAGCTTAAAAGCTTTCCCAACGCCCAGGTGGGTGCCCATGCTTCCAATATGGAAGCGCAGGCTCTGCTGATACTGAGTGGTCACTTTATCGGCAACTTACCTCACTACTACGCTAACCACTGGGTAGAGCGTGGTGAGCTTAAAGCGCTGTTGCCGGATCAGGTCGAGATCTCTTCACCGTTTTGTGTTGTCACCCGGTCAGGGCGACGCCCCTCGCTGATTGTGCGCACCTTTATTCAGGAGCTAGTGGCACGGCTTTGGCAGCAGTCGCATTCGTTCAAAGCGTACAAGGGCGATGAGCTGATACTTAACACTGCCACCATTGACGATATATCGTTTGATTAACGCGCCGCTAAGAAGAGCTCTCCCTTACCCACCAAGACCGCCGGGCCCCCCACCGTCACAAACCCCGGCGTTATATCGCCATTGGCGGCTGTGTAAATAACGCTGGGTCGCCCCATTTCAACGCCTTGGTGAATCTTGCAGCGCAGCGCTTCGGGCTGGAGTGAAGCTAAGTAGCCGGTTAACGCTGCTGCGGCGCTGCCGGTGGCTGGGTCTTCGCAGAGGCTGTCGTGCATACAGAACATGCGGCTGCGAATCACGCTCTCTTGTCCCGCTGATTGCTCCCTCACGTACAGGTAGATTTGAACTGCACTGCTTGGCATCACGGCATTTGTCCAGAGGGCAGAGGAAATACTGACGCTCTCTAATGCCGCGATATCCGATAGCTCAATCAGGTGAAAGGGCAACCCGAAGGAGGCGATGACCGGATCGCCCACTACCTGATGGATATCTAACCCCAACAGCTCAACGGTGGTGGGGCGATCGAGGGTGCTGTCTGCCAGCATAGCGGCCTTGGATGTTTTGAACGTTGCCCTGCCGTTGGCCCATGTGATCGCGAGTTTCCCGATGGGCGGGTGAAGCACCAAGGGTTGCTCTGGGTGGGCGAGTTTTAACGCCGCCAGCAGGTGGGCAGTGCCTACCGTAGGGTGGCCTGCAAAGGGCAGCTCCCTGGTCGGGGTGAAAATCCGCATGGGGTAGTGGTGTGGCGCTGCCTCGGCGCTCAAGAACACCGTTTCCGCCAGATTTAACTCATTGGCCAGCGCTTGCATGGTGCGGGTGTCCAGCCCATCCGCGTTGAGAAACACGGCCAGTGGGTTGCCCGTAAAGGGCTGGTCGGTAAATACATCCAGCAAGTAATACTCGGCGGTGGTCATACATCCCCCTTATCGGAGAGCGTCTGTTTCCAAAAGGTTTGTTTTCCCTCCTGGCAGGCCTGTTCACGGGTGAGGCCAATATCTTTCAGCAAGTGGTCATCTAGCGTGAGCAGTTGCCGACGGCTGCGGCGGCGCTGCTGGTATCGGCTTAATTGGTAACGAAGCTGAGTGAGACTGAAGCGTGGCATGGCGGCTCTCCGAGCGGTGGGGTGCCTGTTTAGGTTACGCAGCCTGCCGTTGGCAATACAGATATAGGTTTTTTTATTTTTACGATACAGATAGGGCGTGTTATACCTCTGTATGGCGAAGCGGTAGGCCTTCTGTATGGCGGATGAACCGAGCGGGGTGGGTGTGATGACGCGTTATGAAGAGGTGGCGGCAACGTTGCGGGAGCGGATCGAGCACGGGATTTATCGCGTGGGCGACCGGCTACCTTCCATTCGCGCGGTCTGCCAAGAGCTGAACGTCAGTATCTCAACGGCGCAAGAAGCGTATCGCCAATTGATGGACGCCGCGCTGATTGAGTCGCGGCCAAAGTCGGGCTACTTCGTGCTGCCTTGCCGTATACCCTCCGTTTTGCCTTCTGTATCCCGACCAGCCCAGTGCCCGCTGGATGTCTCCCAGTGGGACCAAGTGTTAGAGCTGGTAGCTACCCAGCGAGACGACAAACGACTGCTGCTTGGGCGCGGCGTACCCAATCTTGAGGTGGCATCGTTAAAGCCGTTGTCGAAAATCCTCGCCGGGCTGCACCGTAGTAACGATCTTCACGGTTTCAACTACGACAAACTTAGCGGCAGCCCTGAACTGCGCCAACAGGTGGCGCGTTTGGCGGTGGCGTCTGGTTGCCTGCTGCATCCAGATGATGTGTTGATTACCACCGGCTGCCAGGAAGCGCTCTCCATTGCGCTGCGTACGCTCACCCAGCCTGGCGATGTGGTGGCGGTAGATTCGCCCAGCTTCTACGGCACCATGCAGATTCTGAAGGCCAACGGTTTAAAGGCGCTGGAGATCCCCACCGACCCGCAAACCGGCATCAGCCTGGAAGCGTTAGAGCTGGCGTTAGAGCAGTGGCCTATTCGCGCTATTCAGGTCACGCCCACCTATAACAACCCGTTGGGCTATACCATGCCGGAAGCGCGTAAGCGGGCGCTCTATCAGCTTGCCCAACGGTTTGATGTGGCCATTATTGAAGATGATATTTATGGGGATTTGGCCTACACCCAACCCAGGCCGCTAACGATTAAATCCTTTGATACCGACGGGCGCGTGCTGCTGTGTAGCGGTTTCTCGAAAACCTTAGGGCCGGGCCTGCGCGTGGGCTGGCTGGCCCCTGGCTGCTACCGGGAAAAGGCGCTGCATATGAAGTACGTCTCCACCGGTGCCTCTGCTACATTGCCGCAATTGGCCGTGGCGGAGTTTATCGCCAGGGGCCATTTTGAGCGTCATCTACGCGCTGTTTCCCGCCAGTATCAGCGCCAGCGGGATGTGATGATTAGTTGGGTACAGCGCTACTTTCCCAAAGGGTCGGGCATTAGCTATCCGCAAGGGGGCTTTTTACTCTGGGTAGAGCTACCGGCGGACGTCGACTGCGTGCGCCTCAACGAGCGCTTAGCGCAGCACGCCATCCATGTGGCGCCGGGTTCACTGTTCTCGGCCTCGGGTAAATTTCGTCAGTGCTTGCGGTTGAACTACGCATTTACCTTAACGCCCGCGATTGAAGAAGCGGTGCGCCGGGTGGGGTTGCTTGCTAAGGAAATGGTGGAGCAAACACAAGTGGGCTGTTCTACAAGTTGAACGTGCTGCCTTTTACCGGCGTCAGGCGGCCATGGTCGATAATAGGGCCAGTCGGCTGTCCTGCGGGTGCGCCGCCTTGAGGCTCAACGCTAACGGCTAAGTCTGCATTGAATAATAGGTTACGTAACGCATCGCTAGGCAGTAAACGCCGGCTACCTTCTGATGGCAGTAAGCCCAGCGAAACAGGCGTGCCATCTGCTATTAGCCATAGCTCCCCCGTCTGATTCTGGCCGACTTGCGAAGGCTGAATCGTCTGCACGATTAACTCCCCTTGATCAGTTGCGCTGATAATCCAACTGGGTGTGCGTGATTCATCCTGCACGACAAAGACGGCCTCGCCAGAAGGAAGCGTGGTGAGCTCTGCTTGCTGCCAAAGAAGGCCCAATACCAACGCTATGGCGCCGAAACTGGCAGTCATGGCTTGCCAAGTACCCAAACGTTGCCACCAGGGAAGGGCAAACGTTCCCGTTGCTTGTTTGACACCTTGCCAAACCTTTTTGGGCGGTGTCTTAGGCTCAAGCTGCTCGTTCAGTATTTGTAGGTGCTCTCGCCAAGCATCGACATCATTTTGCAGATCATGGCTGACGGCCAGAAGAGCTTCAAAGCGCACTTTTTGTTCGCTATCAAGTACTCCTAACACATACTCTCCGGCCGCAAGATGACGCTCCTCAGGGCTGGCTAAATCCCACTGGTTAGGCATGCCTTCAACCTCTCAAGTCCGCGTCGAATCAAGCTTTTCACGCTCCCCAGCGGCTGGGTAAGCGTGTGGGCGAGTTCACTGTGTGTCAGCCCCTGGAAAAAGGCCATTTCCATTAGCTGTCGTTGATGGCTGCTGAGCGTATTTAAACAGGTTTGCAGTTTGCCATGCTGTTGGGCGTTAATACTGTCGTCCTCAGGGTCGTCATTACTGAGCAGCGCCTCTAACAGCGGTTCATCTGCTGTTGAGTCTTGTGGCTTTTTGCGCCGTATCCAATCAATGCCGATATTTCTGGCCAGTGTAGATAGCCAGGTCATGGGTTTAGCCTTCGTGGCGTCATACTGGTCAGCAACGTGCCAGACTCTTATAAACACATGCTGAAGGCAGTCTTGTGCAGCCCCCTCATCTCTTACTATACGCAGCAACTGGGCATATAGATGCGCACAGGAGGCACGATAGAGACGCTCAAAAGCTCGCCTATCACCTTGGGCACAGCTATTGAGTTGTTCAATAAGATACTGCTGTTGTTGTGTGGGATCGGTCATTCAGGCATCTCTGCGCGTTAAAGCGGTACGTCAGTCTTGGTGAGCGTAGCGTTGAAGGCAATAGAGAGAATGAGCACCCAAAAAAAATCACACAATAATGCATCCACTTGGCGCGACAGTGCGTATGTATGAATGAGCTTACATTGTTGAGCCATTTTAACGATAACCAGGAGATGCCCCAATGAAACTCAAACTTTTGACTGCCAGCCTTTGTGCCGCCGCTCTTTGGACAGGTACTGCGGTTGCCGCTCACGGCCCGACCATGGTCGGTGGTGCGAACATGTTGCCAGAGCGTAATATCATTGAAAATGCTGTCAATTCTGGTGACCATGCCACATTGGTAGCGGCGGTACAGGCAGCAGATCTTGTGAACGTTTTGCAGGGCGAAGGTCCTTTTACTGTCTTTGCCCCGGTTGATGCGGCTTTTGCTAAATTGCCTGATGGCACTGTCGATACACTATTGATGCCAGAAAATCAGGAGCAGTTGCAAACAGTCCTAACCTACCACGTGGTGCCCGGCAATCTGACACGCGATGTGTTGTTGGAGCAAGTCATGGAAAATGACGGCACGGTAGCCTTTAAAACCGTACAAGGTGGGCACCTTACGGTGATGCGTAACGGTAACAATCTGATGGTTATGGATGCCCAAGGCAACAGTGCTAATATTACAGTGGTGGATGTGGCGCAGTCGAATGGCGTCATTCACGTGATAGACAGCGTACTGTTGCCATAAGCTCTGCTGTATAGGCTTGAGTCTGCTAATTAGTTAAGTTGTTGTTTAACCCCGCTGCTTTAGAAACAAAACAGCGGGTTTTTTTGTGTACAAAAAGCCGGTGTTAGCGCTGCCTGACAGCATTTGCTAACTCCTATGAAGCGCAGCTCCCAATACGCTGAGTGCAGTCTTATTAGATAGTGATGGGCTTGAATAACCTTGAGCCATTAGTTCGCGGATTACTTCTATCGTTGCACGGCGCTGTGATTGCTTAGTTGATGTGTGGCATGCTGTATTTACAGGCAAATTGCTTCCAAAAAAACACCCCGCATAAGCGGGGTGTTTAACATACTGTGGTGGATTATTGTGTGACGATCTCACGGTGCATGGGGGCTAATTCGGCTAATAGTTTATTCTGAGAGCGGAACGGAACGCCTTGGCGATTCATAGCGGTTTGCAAATCTTCAACGAGTGCATTGAAGTCCGCTCTGTCAATTTCCAGGTGAGCGTGAGAAGCCTTCATCCCTCGGCCTGAGTATGTGCAATCACCGCCAAGGATGACGCAAAATTGCTCTACAAGCTGGCGTTTAACGCGATCCTGGTTAGTATTGATAAAAAAGGGCCTTAGCTGTGGATTTTCCAACATAATATTCATGAAATCATCCATTAAGGTGGTGAGACCGGCCTCACCACCAAAATCTTCCAATACTGGTTGTAAATCGGGATTAGCTGGAGCAGGGTCCATTTGTGCTTGAGCGCCGCCGCTTATTAACAGAGTTAGGCTCAATGCGAAGCCATACATAAATCGTGTCATGGTCGTTTTCCTCGAATCTTTTTAAATGTTTAGAAGCTGAACTGTACTGAACCGTAAACACCGCTTTGATCATCAACCACGACATTGCCAAGGTTGACATAGGCGAGCGTGAGCGAGACGTTTTTAGTGGGTGCCCAAGCAGCAAAAATATCCCAAGCGTCATCTTCTTCAGCTACGTTGAGATTGTTGGGTTTGGCGCGATATTCAGCACCCACTGCAAGATTACGGTTGAGTAGGTAAGCAATCGAAAATTCAGGCTGTAAGCTATAGCCGCTATGACGATCACCACCAAAGCCAAGGATGCCGAACTGGTTTGCTTCGGTATACCGAAGGGTCGTGTTGACCAGTAAGCTTTGGGATAAGAAAAGCTTCGTGGCAGATACATAATAATCAGTGCCGCTGTGATCTTTGGCGCCTAAAGCACGAACGAGGTCTTTCTGTTCATTGCGCTTGTATTGAACACCGAAAGCCACCTGCGGCAGCCATGTATCTTGGTCAAGTACAGCATCTCCAAACAGCCTGAATTTCGCGCCGAAGATATCCTGATCAATACGAAAGTCTTGCCCGAGGCCGAGAGCGGCACCCACATCTTCAGTATTGAAGCTTTGTCGTGCAACGCTTAGTTCTAAGCGGTCGTAGAAGCCAACGAGTGCTCCATAACTATCGAGGCTGAAATCGTCGACGTTGATGTGCGTAAAATAGGCGGAACCACCGATCTGGTCTTTAGTCCCGTAGCCGCCGATAGTCGCCCAAGGCGTTAAGCCGCCGCCGCCAGAACCTTCAACTTGGCTGACACCGCCAGTTAACAATAATTTACCGCTGGTAGCTGAGCCAATTGATTGCGCTTGGGCCGACACAGACACTAATGTCAAACCCAGTATGCCTACAGAAATTGCCCGTACGCCCGTTGTTGTTCTACTCATGATCTTGTCCCCATTCCCGTTGCCTAACTAACCCAACCGTCCTTAAAAGAGAGGAGGCTTCATAGACCAATACGCAGGTAGGTGCTCAATGGATGCATTTTGCCGAATAAAAAATTCGAAGGGTGATCCTGAGAGGGACGAAGAGGCATAAATCTTTCTGCAACGCTCATTTTGAGACGCAAATATTTATTCATCACGCGTAATGATAGGGTGCAATGCACCCTATGGAATGCCGACTCATGAGATAAGATAGGTGCGAGGATTTTTATTCAAATTTTTGATTTTAATAGTTCTTATAAGCGCCATTCTTTGGAGGTACGCCAAAAACACATGCCCGCGAAGTAAAGTGAGGTCACGCCTAAACCCCATAGTGCCCAGGCGGCGTGATCAGGGTTTGAGAGGATTAATGAAGTCGTGCATACGCACCACAATAGCGTCACAGCGATATTGAGCGGCATAAATAGACGCACTCGAAACGGATGCAGAAACTTCATTTTCGTCACGGTCAGCATCGCCAGGACGAGTATTGCGCCAAACGTCAGCAGTGGCGGTAAATCAAGAATGTAAAAATAGGCGGCGGCAATGTTCCAGGCGGCGGGAAAGCCCACGAAGTAATTATCTTGGCTTTTCATATCGACGTTGCAGAAGCAGAACATCGACGACAGCAAAATGATAAAAACGGAGATCAGCCCTAAGTAGGGCGGCAATTCAATGAAGTAGTAAATGAACAGGGCGGGGATAAAGGCCCAGGTGAGGTAATCGATCACCATATCCAGCGTGGAACCATCGAAGTGGGGGAGTACGGACTTCACCTCATATTTACGTGCCAGGGTACCATCGATGCCATCGATCATCATCGCTGCCCCCAGCCAGAGCAGGCAGGCCACCGGGTTATTGTCGACCAGCGCCAGCAGCGCCATCGTGCCAAGCAGCACGCCACTGGCGGTAAACACATGGACACTCCAAGCTTTGTAAATCGGTGCTCGGGATTCTGTTTGAGTAGAGAGTGATTGGACCACGGTAACCCCAGTGGGAACGCGTCGTCCCCTTGCTGTTAGATTGATTAATAAACGTTCAAAAGACGATACACTACTATAAGAAAGCCGTCAGGAAATACGCGGCGTATCCTCTGAACGCAGCCTTGTTAGATGACCACAGCAAGGTGGCTTATCCACTAGGGAGATAGCGCATGACCCATGTTCGCCCTGCCACGATTCATGATCTCGACGCTTTAACCGAGCTACTTGACGGCTATCGGCAGTTTTATCAGCAGCCAAGCGATATTCAAGCAGCGCGTGACTTTTTGCGCCAGCGCTTTGGGCAAGCGGATTCCCGCATTTTGGTGAGTGAAAACAGAGAAGGCGCACTCACAGGGTTTGTTCAGCTCTATCCCGGTGTCTCCACCGTCGGCTTGAATGCGCGCTGGGCGCTAAACGACCTTTTTGTGCTGCCCGAGTGTCGAGAGAAAGGTACAGGTAGGGCGCTCATGGAAGCCGCTACCCAGCTTGCCCGTGAACATGGCGTCGCGCGTTTGATATTGATGACGCAGGTAGAGAATGAGCGCGCCCAGCGTTTGTATGAATCGCTGGGCTGGCAGCGCAATACGGCGTTTTATGGCTATTTACTCGATGTGAAGTAAAGCACTACACCGCCTTAGCTGGTGCTCTCTGGCAACTTACACACATCCACCCACTGAGCACCGGCCAGCTCGGCCAAATGATTGGGTCTTAAACGCACCGCGCTATTAGGTGAGCCTGCAGCGGGCAGCACTTCATCGAACGCGTGTAGGGATTCGTCGCAATAGACGGGGAGATCCGTTGCCAGCCCAAACGGGCATACCCCGCCCACTGGGTGGCTGGTCAGCTCCATCACGGTGTCAGCATTGAGCATTTTGGCTTTGCCACCGAAGGTATCGCGAATTTTGCGGTTATCGATCCGTGCATCGCCACTGGCCACAATCAGCAGCGGTTTCTCGCCTACTTTAAACGCCAATGTTTTAGCAATCTGCCCAGGGGCAACACCGTGAGCCTCGGCGGCGAGCTGTACGGTCGCCGTGCTTGTTTCCAGCTCTTCAATGGCCACCTCTGGCGCGTGCTCGGCAAAAAACTGGCGAACGGTCTCGATGCTCATGGTGTGCTCCTTAGGCAAGTGGAATCGCTAATCTAACTTGCCATCATGTGGTTAGCCAATCCATGGCGGCGTGACGATACGTGATGGCTCACGCTGCATTATGATTTCACCGTGCCGCACGGAAAGTAGTACATCACCCTGGTTACGCAGCACGCTGTAGTCATCTTCGCCTTCTAGTAGATTGAAGCTGGCCGGTTTGCCCACTTCTATGCCGTAGCGCGATTCGATATTCATAGTGCGGGCGCTGTTATCGGTAATCAGGGAAAGTGCGTTACTAAAATCCTGGTAGCCCATCATTTGGCAGATATGCAGGCCAAAATCGAGCGTGCGTAGCAGCTTGCCGTTACCTAACGAGTACCAGGGGTCGAAGATAGAATCTTCTGCAAAGCAGACGTTGATTCCTGCTTCGTTAAGCTCTTTCACGCGGGTCACACCACGCCGTTTTGGGTAGGTATCAAAGCGCCCTTGAAGGTGAATACTCTCCGTTGGGCAGGAAATAAAGTTAATGCCCGAGCGCTTGAGCAACAGAAAGAGTTTAGAGCAGTAGGCGTTGTCGTAAGAGTGCATCGCGGTAGTGTGACTGGCGGTCACGCGGCTGCCTAACTCATTGAACAGAGCCTCGCAGGCCAGCACTTCAAGAAAGCGCGAGTTGGGATCGTCGATCTCATCGCAGTGCACATCCACCAAGCGGTCATACTTCATCGCCAGCTCAATCACTCGCTTCATGGAGGCCACGCCTAGCTCGCGGGTGTATTCAAAGTGGGGAATGCCACCCACCACGTCAGCGCCGATCTCCAGTGCTTCTTCCATCAGCTTGTCGCCACCGGGGTAAGAGAGCAGGCCATCCTGAGGGAAAGCCACTACCTGGATATCGATCTTATCCTTCAGCTCATCACGCAAGGCGCAGAGTGTTTTTAGCCCCACCAAGCTTGGGTCGCTAGTATCGGCGTGGGTGCGCACAAACTGAACGCCGTTACCGATGAGTAGGTTTAAGGTTTTTAACACGCGTTCGCGAATGTCGGCCTCGCTAAGCAGCGGTTTGCGCTCGCCCCAGCGCTCAATCCCTTCAAACAGCGTGCCGCTTTGGTTCCAGCTTGGCTCACCCGCCGTGAGGGCGGCATCTAAGTGGATATGAGGCTCGATAAACGGCGCGCAGATGAGCTTTCCGCCGGCATCCAGTTGTTCAGCGTTTGCTGTTTGTGGCGCATCTTGTGCCGTGATATCCGTGAATAGACCGTTACTTATCTCGATTCGGTAAAGCTCAGGGCGTTGGCGCAGGCGTGCGTTAACAATTTGCATAGGAGTACTCCTTTTCGCACTGAAGATTAAAACCATTAAGTTTCAGCAAAAGACATGCCAGATAAGCGGCTTGATTCAGAGGTAGAACGTTTAAATAGTGTGCTTATAAATAGTTCATTTAGTGATAGTTTGTTAATAAACCATGAGCCTGCAGCCGTTGCTGAGAGGTTGATAACGTAATTCTGAGATTTTGGTCGCTTATAGCCTCTGTGCGGATGGCCATCATGCAAATTTAAGGACACGTGCTGCATGCAAGAGGTCAGTGCTGACAACGCGCCTGTTTCCAAGGTTAAGCTTCCGTGGCATCGCACGGTGGTGGGCAAAGTCGCCATCTTTATGCTGCTGGGCGTTGTTTTTGCCTACCTGATGGGCGCGATGCTGGGTTTTACCATGGTCGAGCGTAGTGCCCGCGACCAGTGGGGGCGCGAAGCTCAGGTCAATGCGCAGATTGTCAGTGCCACCATTCGCCGCATTTATACCTCCGTGGCTGTGCGTACCGATTCCACGGGTCAAGTGAACCAGTTGGTCTCTGCACGGCCCATTGGCGATGAAGACTCCGTGCTGAGCACTGGTTTCAGCCCTATCGATGTGCTGGCGCTGGCCAGCGCCCAGACGCGGCGTAATGTGTGGCTCTTTGCACGCGAGGCGAACGGCTCTATCACGCCAGTGGCGGATGCCTTTAACAGTGAGGTTGGCGAGATCGTTTTTCCAGACACGCCCGAAGTACCCAATAGCCTGTCGGCTAAAGAATTTTATGTGGGTTTTGCGCGTATCGGGGACGAGGATCACTTCATTAGTTCCCTACCCATCACAACGCCCCAGGGAGATCTGCACGGCTTGGTTGTGTCTAGTATTGGGCTGAAAAGTGAGCTGTATCAGGTGCACCGTGACCTGATTTTGAAAGTCGTGGCGTCATTGGGCGTGGTGCTATTAGCCACCGCGCTGCTGGTGAGTATGCTGATGAACCAGCTGTTTAAGCCGGTTCCACGCTTAATACGTGCCTTAACGCATATTGCTCATAATCAGACCGAGCACAGAACGCCCTATACCCAGCGTAGCGATGAGATTGGCTGCATGGCGCAAGCCATTGAAGCGCTGCGTAAAAAAGTGGAAGAGCGTGAGCATTTGTTGGAGGTAAAAGAGCAGGCGCTGCGCTACCAACATTTAGCGCATCATGATGACTTAACCAAGTTGCCCAACCGGGTGCAGTTTAACGACGCGCTGCAGGAAGCGGTCTCGCAAGTACCTCATGGCACCTCCTTTAACGTAATGATTTTTGATCTAGACCGCTTTAAAGCGGTGAATGATACCCTCGGCCATGCAGCGGGTGATGCATTGCTGGTCGAAGCGAGCCAACGTGTCCAGGGGCTGTTGGAAGAGAACGACTTAGTGGCGCGTTTAGGCGGAGACGAATTCTCGATTATCCAACAGGCCGATCGTGATGCCTTGGCAAAAGCCAATCGGTTGGCACATCAACTGGTGGAAGTACTGCAAGAACCCTTTGCCATTGATGGCCATGATGTCAGCATTGGTGTGAGCGTTGGCATTGCGCTGGCTCCTCGAGATGGCACCAGTAGTCATACGCTGTTACGCAGCGCCGATGTGGCGTTGTATACCGCCAAGGCGATGGGGCGTGGTCGCTACGCAGTATTTAGCCCTGGGATGACCATGGGAGCAGAACACCATGAGCGCTAAGACAATGCTCTGGCTGACGGCTGCTTGGGGCAGCATGCATGCCAGCGCTTCCCCCCTTCCTGTGGATGCGTCTCCTACTCTGCAGCGGATTGCCCACAATCAGGCCATTACACTGGGCCATCGCGATAACGAAGTCCCTTTTTCTTACTTGGCCGACGGGCAGCCCGTGGGTTATGCCATTGATTTGTGCATGGCCGTGGTAGAGAGCATCAGTGAGCGGCTAGGGGGCGCTCCCCTCGATGTTCACTTTGTGCCTGTGACACCGGTCAACCGCTTTATTCTGCTGCGCAAGGGGGAGATTGACCTTGAGTGTGGCGTCACCACCAGCACGCCTGAGCGGCGTCAGCAGGCCACGTTTTCCTATCCTCATTTTCTGACCGCTACACGCTATGTCGCACTGGCAGACAATGACATGCGCACGATTGCGGATTTGGCTGGGCGTAGCGTTGTGTCCACCACGGGCACGATTAATATCGAGCAGTTAAACGAACTGAACCGCGCTCAAGGGCTGAATATCGCAGTGATGTTAAGCCGTAGCCATGACGAAGCGTTCGCCATGGTCGCTAACGAACAAGCCACGGCGTTTGTGATGGACGATATTTTGCTCGCGAGCCTTGTGACGGCGGCGGTCTCGCCCCAGCGTTTTCACATCTCTGAAGAAGCGATTAGTGAGCCACAACCCTACGGTTTGATGATGCCGCTAGAGGATGCGGTGTTTGCTGAGGTGGTGAACGAAGCGCTGTATGAGTATTTCCAAAGTGGCGCTATTCATGCGCTGTATGATCAGTGGTTTTTGCAGCCCATACCGCCAGAGAACCGAGTGATTGGCTTACCGATGAGCGCAGCGTTGGCTGCCATATTGGCGCATCCAGACGCTTACGCCGACTAAAGGGGTGAAGTATGTATAGAAGAGTGCAAGCGCAGTGGTGGGTGGGGCTGCTGATAACAGTTTTGGCGGCTTCCTCGGCGATGGCTTCGGAGATCAATACCCTTCAGCGGTTGAGTGACACGGGCACGCTACGCGTGGGTTATGGCGATACCGCGCCCTTTTCTTATGAAGATCAAGAGGGCAACGTACTGGGGTACTCCATTGATCTATGCCAGCAGGTGGCGGCGCAGTTACAGCAGCGACTCGACTTACCTAAACTCGATATCGAGTACGTGTTTACAACACCCGGTAACCGGATACAGCTGCTAAAAAGCGGTGAGATCGATATCGAGTGTAATGCCAGTACCAATAATGCGGAGCGCCGGCGCAGTGCTGACTTTTCGCTGAACCACTTTTTTGTCTCCGTACGGTTTGTATCCCTCAAAGAGAATCATTTTTTTACTCTGCAGGATCTTGCTGGGCGCAGTGTTAGCGTGGCACGAGGCACGGTGAATGTGGGGCAAATCAACCAGGCCAACCGCGAACAGCGTCTTAATCTTTCCGTCGTGCCGGTTGAATCCATCCAAGAAGCCTTCGACTTAGTCACGGACGGTCGTGTTGCTGCCTTTGCCATGGACGATATTCTGCTTAGCACGATGATGGCGGCGTCCAGAGACCCTTCTGCCTATGCGCTCTCAGAAGAGATCATCACCGCAGAAGAGCCGCTGGGCTTACTGATGCGCCAAGGCGATCAGCCATTTGTTGATCAGGTCAACCAAGTGCTGCATGAGATGTATCAGCGAGGAGACATGCTAGAGCTGTATGAACGATGGTTCCAGCAGCCGTTACCCGGTAAAGGCATCACGTTGAATGTGCCCATGAGCGAGACGCTCGCGCAGTATTTTACCAATCCGCAGGGGTAGGCCGCCCGAAAGCGGCCGAAAGTGTGATGGCGCTTAGTTGGCCAGGGCGCTGGTCACTTCGTCCATTTGCAGGGCCAGGCTTTGTAGGCCGCCGCCAGAGAGGTACCACAGGGCCGGTGTCAGCAGCACCAGCTGTGATTCTGCGCCTGCGTCCGCTAGGGTGGCACGCAGCTGATCGGCGTCTGCGGGCTCATCGCCAATGGCGGCGCTGCGGTCGATCACGAGCACTATGTCGGGGTTGATCTCGGCAATGGCGTCAGCGGAAAGCGGCGTAAAAGTGCGTTCACCGCGTACTTCGGGAGTCACGCTCTCGGGCATCTCCAGCGCAGTAATGCCCAGCACCTGATGCACCACCGGGTGCTGGTTCAGCATCAGGTTGCCGCCATTGTGCGTGACGACCAGCGTCGTCGGGGCATTCTGCAGCGCTTCCCGCTGGCGCTCGATCTCGCTGTTCAGCGTTGTGAGCGCCTCTTCGGCTTCGCTTTCTACCGCTAGTTGGCTGGCCAGTTCGCGCACATTGCGCTCAACGGCAGCAAGATACGCCTCGCCTGACACACTGGCATCAAATAGTGGGGAAATCTCGCCTAGCTCTTCGGCCCACTCGGCCTGGCGGCCCGTGTGCACAATCAGCGTGGGGTTGGCGTCTGCTAGCGCGGCCATATCCGGCGAGCGCAGGCTGCCAATATCGGTGTAGGTGTCGGCGGCATACTGTTCAAGGTAGCTCGGCAAGCTGGCTTTGGGCACGCCCACTACGTGCTCACTTGCCCCCAGTGCATCTAGCGTATCCAGGCTGCCTAAATCAAACGTGGCAATGCGCTGGTCGGCGCTTGCGGCGGCGCTGGCGCTGGCCAGCAGTAGCGCAGTGGCGAAGGTCGTTACTTTCATGGCAGTCCCTTTTTTGAGAAACCCTAGCTGTCTTTTGAGAAATACAGCTGTCTTTTGAGAAATACAGCTGTCTTTTGAGAAGCATAGCTATATGCAATAGCTTCTCATCATCGCAGCAAGCTGAGGCATTGTCTCGCTTTGCAAAGGGAACGCCATGTTGCAGAAAATGCGACCGCCTGCGTAGAGGCGGTCGTGGTGGCGCGTAATAGCTACGCGCTAATCATTAAGCACTAAGCGACTAAGAAGCGACACGGAAGGGGTTACGCGGGTCGTTATCCCAGGCGAGGAAGGGTTTGCCGGTTTCCTGAGGCACCATGGTGATGCAGTTCTCTACGGGGCAGGTGATTTGGCACAGGTTGCAGCCCACGCACTCGTCTTCGATGACCTCGTAGCGGCGTGCGCCGTCCTGCTCGGTAAGCTTGGCGATCGACTGGTGAGAGGTGTCTTCGCAGGCGATATAGCAGCGGCCACACTCGATGCACAAATCCTGGTTGATATGGGCGATGGTCTTGAAGTTGATATCCAGATGCTTCCAGTCGGTGGTGTGCGGCACCGCCTTGCGGGAAAACGCCTCGATGGAGTCGTAGCCTTTTTCCGCCATCCAGCGGGAGAGGCCGTCTTTCATCTCCTCTACGATCCTAAAGCCGTTGAGCATGGCGGCGGTGCATACCTGCACGCTGCCTGCGCCCAGGGCGATAAATTCCGCCGCATCCCGCCAGGTAGAAATACCACCGATGCCGGAAATAGGTAGCGTGGGTGTGGCTGGGTCACGGGCAATTTCTGCCACCATGTTCAGGGCGATGGGTTTCACGGCGCTACCGCAGTAGCCGCCGTGGGTGCTCTGGTGGCCTACGGTGGGTTTGGCGACCATGTTGTCCAGGTCGATGCTGGTGATAGAATTGATGGTGTTGATCAACGAGACCGCATCCGCGCCGCCACGTAGCGCCGCCTGGGCACCCACGCGAATATCGGTAATGTTGGGGGTGAGTTTGACGATAACCGGTTTGGAGTAATGCTTCTTACACCAGTAGGTGACTTTTTCGATCAGATCCGGGTTTTGGCCCACCGCCGCGCCCATGCCGCGTTCCGGCATGCCGTGAGGGCAGCCCAGGTTGAGCTCAATTCCGTCTGCACCGGTGGCTTCTACCAGTGGCAAGATGTACGCCCAGGCTTCCTCGTTACAGGGCACCATGATGGAGACGATTAGCGCCCGGTCCGGCCAATCCTTCTTCACCTGTGTGATCTCTTTAAGGTTAATCTCCAAAGAACGGTCGGTAATCAGCTCGATATTGTTAAAGCCAATCACCTCGCGGTTTTTGCCGTAGTGGGCGGAGTAGCGTGAGGAGACGTTGACCGCCGCGGGCTCTTCACCAAGGGTTTTCCACACCACGCCGCCCCAGCCCGCTTCATAGGCGCGCACGACGTTGTAGGCTTTGTCGGTGGGTGGGGCCGAGGCCAGCCAGAACGGGTTCGGGGCTTTGATACCAGCAAAATTCACCGACAGATCAACGCCATTGACCACGCTGTCGCCGCTGTTTTTCTTGCCTGGAAAAGAGAGGGTGTTGAAAGGCGTGGTGTTCATGCGGCCTCCTGCTGGGCGGCGAGCGCTTGATGGATGGCGTGAGCCGCCAGCTTGCCGTGCTGCACGGCTTGTACGGTGAGGTCCTGGCCGGGTTTCACACAGTCGCCCCCGGCGTAAACGTTGGGCAGTGAGGTTTGGAGCATCTCATTGACGTGAATGCGCTCGCCGTCGCGGGCAAGCTCCGCGGCAGTGGCGTCGCGTAAGCTTTCGCCAGCGAAGCCTTGGCCGATGGCCTTGAAGATGGCATCCGCAGCAATTTCGAAGGTTTCTCCAGTGGCCATTAATTGGCCCGCCTGCCCCTGAGTCTTGGCAAAGCGCATGCCTGCCACCTGCCCTTGCTCATTCAGCAGAATCTCGTCAGGCTGCGCCCAGGTGATCATGCGCACGCCGTTGGCCTTGGCGATCTCCTGTTCATGGTCGGTGGCGGACATCGCCTCAACGCCACGGCGATACACCAGCGTGACGTCAGCCGCGCCCAGTCGCGCCATTTGCGTGGCCATATCGATCGCCGTATTGCCTGCGCCAATCACGATGCAGCGCTTGGCCACGGACAGGCTGCCCAGATCATCGGTTTGGCGCAGGGTTTTGATGTAGTCCACCGCAGGCATCAGGCCCGGTGCATCCTCGCCGGTTAGTCCCAGCGTACGGCTGGCCCCTAGCCCCAAGCCCAGAAATACGCTGTCGTACTGCTGGCGCAGGGTGTCGAGGGTGAGGTTGTCGCCCAGGCGCTGGCCGTACTGAAGGTCGATGCCGCCGACTTCCAGTAAGAACTCGACTTCTTTACGGGCAAAGTCATCGGTCATCTTGTAGCGGGCGATACCGTACTCGTTGAGCCCGCCGGGCTTTTGTTCGGCCTCAAAAATCGTCACCTGATGGCCCAGCATGGCAAGACGATGCGCGCAGGAGAGTCCCGCAGGCCCGGCACCCACCACGGCGATGTGTCGGCCAGTGCTGGCGGCGCGCTTAAAGGGGTGGCTCTCAAACTGCATATGATCCGTGGCGTGGCGCTGGAGCAGGCCAATCAGCACCGGCTGGCATTCCGCGTCGTGGTTACGCACGCAGCTACGCTCGCAGAGGATTTCGGTGGGGCATACGCGGGCGCAGCTGCCGCCAAGGATATTGGCTTCCAGAATGGTTTCTGCTGCACCATTAATGTTGTTTTCACTGATTTGGCGGATGAAGCTCGGAATGTCGATGTCCGACGGGCAGGCCTCGACGCAGGGCGCGTCGAAGCAGTAGAGGCAGCGCTGGCTTTCAATGATGGCCTGGCGCGGCGTCAGCGGCGGATGAAGGTCGCTGAAATTATGCGCCAACGTCGCTGGGTCGTAGGTACCGACCTCTTTTGCGCTGGGCAGGTGATCAAGTGAAGGGGTCACGGTCGTTTCTCCATTGCTCTGTTCTTCGTAGGGGCCGGGATTAGCGAGTTACCGCCACAGGGGCATTCAGCTCGGCGCGTTTTGCGAGCAGCTCGAATACGCCGGGGTAGGCGGGGCGTTCTAAGTAGCGCCCTGCGCCGCGTTCGGCGTGTAGCTCGCCATCACGCCATGTCCACTTGCCCTGGCTAATGGTGTGACGAGCAATGCCGCGCACCGTTTTGCCCTCGAAGATGTTGAAGTCGACGTTCTGATGGTGAGTTTTCGCGGAGATCGTGCGCGTACCGTTCGGGTCCCACACCACGATGTCAGCATCGGAGCCCACTTGGATCGCCCCCTTGCGCGGGTAGAGGTTGAAGATTTTGGCGGTGTTGGTGGAGGTGACCGCGACAAACTCCTGGGGCGATAGCTTGCCGGTATTCACGCCTTCGTCCCACAGCACGGCCAGGCGGTCCTCCACGCCTGCGGTGCCGTTGGGGATCTTGGTGAAGTCATCTTTCCCAGCAGCTTTTTGCTCTTCGCAGAAGCAGCAGTGGTCGGTGGCGGTGGTTTGCAGGTTGCCGGATTGCAGGCCGTGCCACAGCGCTTCCTGATGGCCTTTAGGGCGGAAGGGCGGGCTCATGACGTGGGCGGCGGCAGTTGCCCAGTCGGGGTTTTGATAAACGCTGTCGTCGATTACCAGATGGCCCGCTAAGCACTCGCCAAATACCGGGTGGCCCTGCTGGCGGGCGTAGGCGATTTCGTCCACCGCGTCCTTGGTGGAAACGTGTACCAAATAAACCGGCGCCCCCAGGGTGCTGGCAATACGAATCGCCCGGCTGGCGGCTTCGCCTTCCACCTGAGGCGGTCGGGAAAGCGGGTGCGCTTCTGGCCCGGTCATCCCCTGGGCGAGCAGCTTTTGCTGCATGTGGTAGACCAGCTCGCCGTTTTCCGCGTGTACTGTGGGGATCGCCCCAAGCTCTAAACACCGCGAGAAACTCTCCACCAGGATATCGTCGGTGGCCATGATCGCGCCCTTGTAGGCCATAAAGTGCTTGAAGCTGTTAACGCCGTGCTCCCGCACCAGCGTCCCCATCTCTTCTTTGACGCTCTCATCCCACCAGGTAATCGCCACGTGGAAAGCGAAGTCGGTGGCGGCTTTTTCGGCCCAGCCTTGCCAGGTGTTAAATGCTTCCAGCAGCGACTGGCCGGGGCTTGGGATCACAAAGTCGATAATGGTTGTCGTGCCGCCCGCCATGGCCGCGGCGGTGCCGGTGTAGAAATCTTCGCTGGCTACCGCGCCCATAAACGGCATCTGCATATGGGTGTGGGGGTCGATGCCGCCGGGCATCACCAATTGGTGGCTGGCATCGACAATCTCGCAGCCTTCCGGCACGTCTAAATCGGTGCCAATGGCGTGGATTTTTCCATCGACGCAGAGCACGTCAGCGCGGTAGGTGTCGGCGTGGGTGACGACGGTGCCGCCCTTGATCAATAAACTCATGGTTCACTCCTTGGGTAATTGAATGAGGGGCTTATTCGCCGTCGGTTAAGCGGGTGTAGGTTTCCGGGCGGCGGTCACGGAAGAACTGCCAGTTGTTGCGCACCTCGCGCACCATGTCTAAATCGATCTCGTGTACCAGCAGCTCGTCTTCGGTTTCGCTGGCCTGGGCTTCGATCTTGCCGCGTGGGTTGACGATGTAGCTGGAGCCGTAAAAGTCGCCGATATTCCAAGGAGCTTCGTTGCCCACGCGGTTGATGGCAGCGATAAAGCAGCCGTTAGCGGCGGCCGAGGCGGGTTGTTCAAGCTCCCATAAATATTGGGATAGCCCGGCCACAGTCGCGGAGGGGTTGAAGATGACTTCGGCACCGTTAAGGGCCAGTGCTCGCCAGCCCTCAGGGAAGTGGCGGTCGTAGCAGATATACACGCCGATCTTGCCGTAGGCGGTATCGAACACCGGCCAGTTGGATTGGCCCGGCTTAAAGAAGAATTTTTCCCAAAAGCCAGCCACTTGGGGAATGTGTGTCTTGTGGTATTTGCCCAGATAGCTACCGTCAGCGTCGAATACCGCTGCCGTGTTGTAGTAAACGCCGGTCTCGGTTTCTTCATAGATAGGGACGATGATCACCATACGGTGTTCGGCGGCGAGCTCCTGCATCATCTGGCAGGTGGGCCCTTCCGGCACCCGCTCGGCAGCGGCGTACCATTTGCTGTCCTGGCTGGGGCAAAAGTAGGGTTGATTAAACACTTCCTGGAAGCACAGCACCTGCACGCCTTGTTCAGCGGCTTGTTTTATCAGCGGCAGATGCGCTTCGTTCATGGCGTCTCGAATAGCGGCGGGTTCCAGGTCGGTACTGGTTTTTAGGCCCATTTGAATCAGGCCGATTTTCATCTTCTGCATACAAAGCCCTCTCGTGTCATACGCGCTCACCACATTGGCTAGCGCATCACGGCAAGTTAAAAACACTAATCGCTAATATTTATGAGTGTGATGACGGTCACTTGGCGTGTGGTGACACCGGCATAAAGCCGAGTGTTTATTGTTGTTTTTAAAAGTTGTCATATTTGACAGCTTTTTGAACATAGACCTTTGTGTGGTCACTTTTCAAGATTTTTTTACCTAATGATGATTTTCCTTTTAAGTTATTGATTTTATATGCTTTTGTTTTTCATTAAGACTGTTTTCCCTGATTTGGTGAATGCGTGCACATGTTTGGTGATTTTTTTATATGACTTAAAATCAATGTCTTGATATTTTTTTATAGGGTTTTAAAGGATTTTTTTGTTTCTTTTTGGTGCGTTATTTTTTTAACCAACTAAGGTTTTTAGTGGTCTTACGTCGCATTCAAAAAACACACAATAACAAGTGAGAGTGCGGTGACTGCCTATCTGTCGATTAAGTCAGCTTTTTGCTCAATAAGTTATCCGTCATGCGGTGTGTTTAGGCATGTTTATTGCTGCATCAAAAGCTGAAGCCGTAAATGCGGTCGGCAATGTCGCTGCTGAGGAGAATAAAATGACAGGCTCAAGAACCCAGATGGTAGACAGAGAGGGGCTGATTGAACTCCACGTTGAGGACGATGTTCGTTCGAGTCCTCGTTTCAATGAAGATATTGCGCCTACTCAGGCAAGTGAGCGCACGTGGAGCAAGTGGAACATTGCAGCGCTGTGGGTAGGAATGTCGATTTGTGTACCCACCTATACGCTGGGCGGGGTGTTAACCGCTTATTTTGGCTTAAGCGTGGGGGAAGCGCTCTTTGCCATCCTGCTAGCCAACGTGATCGTACTGATTCCACTGACGCTGAATGCTTTTCCCGGTACTAAGTTCGGTATTCCTTTTCCGGTGGTATTGCGCTCATCCTTCGGTATTTTGGGCTCGAATGTGCCGTGCCTAGTACGTGCGCTGGTGGGCTGCGGCTGGTTCGGTATTCAAACCATGTTTGGCGGCTTGGCCATTCACCTGCTGTTGTCGGAGCTGATTCCCGCCTGGGCAGCCCTAGGGGGCGTGGGGGAAGTGATTGGCTTTTTTGTTTTCGGCGCTATGAACCTCTATGTGGTGATCCGGGGCGCGGAGTCGATTAAGTGGCTGGAGACGCTGGCGGCTCCTTTGCTCTTAGCCGTGGGTATTGGGCTTATGATGTGGGCATGGCCGAATATGTCGATGACCGAGCTATTGGCACAGCCGCCGTCGCGCCCTGAAGGGGCCTCGGTGTACGGCTATTTTTTTGCAGGTTTAACGGCCATGGTGGGATTTTGGGCCACGCTATCTTTGAACATTCCCGATTTTAGCCGCTTTGCCAAAAGCCAAAAAGATCAGATTGTGGGGCAAATTCTTGGCCTGCCACTCACGATGTTTTTCTTTGCTGCGTTGGGGGTGGTACTGACCGCTGCGTCGGAAAACCTAGTAGGTCAAACCGTCGCCGACCCTGTTCGTTTGATTGGCTATATCGATAGTCCCTTCTGGGTCATCATGGCCATGCTGCTGATTATCATCGCGACTATTTCCACCAACACCGCTTCCAATATCGTGTCGCCAACGAATGACTTCCAAAATATTGCGCCGAAGTTGATTAACCAAACGCGTGGCGTGCTCATGACCGGTGCGGTCGGTGTGCTGCTGATGGGTTATGACTTGTTGCAAAAAGCTGGCGTCATCGCCCCCGGCGTTTCCCTTGAACAAATGTACTCCAACTGGCTATTAGGCTACTCCAGCCTGTTGGGCCCTATCGCTGGCATTATGGCAGTGGATTACTTCCTGATTAAAAAGCAGCGTTTGGATGTGCCGAGCCTATATATGGACCACTATGCTTATCCCGCCGTCAATATGGCCGGTTTTATCGCCTTTGGGGTTCCGGTTGCGTTAACGCTGCTTTCGCTGCTAACCGGCACCATGAACTGGTTTTATGACTACGGCTGGTTTACGGGCTCCGCGTTGGGAGCAGTCGTCTATTACCTCGCCAGCCAAGCGCTCGCGACGTCGCCCCAGGCAGGGCCTGTGCCTCTGGCGGCAAGTGAGATCGTTAAGTAGGCCGTCATCCTATTAACGGCTGACCCACACCGTAACGCCCGGCGCTCCGCCGGGCGTTACGCTTTATGGCTCGCGCTGTTTAATAAACCCCAAAAATGCATCCACCACGCGATTCGGTCGACGGTCGTGGCGGGTGACTAATACAAAGGGAATACGGTAGTGCTGAGCGGCCGGGTGCAGGGCGCGCATCTTGCCTGCTGCCACCCACTGCTCGGCAACATGCTCGGGTAGAAAACCGATAAATCTGCCGGTGAGGATGAGAAACGCCGCGCCCTCTCGGTCGGATGCAGAGGCCTGTAGGTTGAGTGCTTCGTGGGCCTGGCGTGCGGTGTCTGGAAGCGGGTAGCGCGGCCGAATGGCCGGGTGGCTTGCGATTTGGGGCAGGCTCAACGCTTCATCAGGCAGGCTGAACAGCGGATGTTCGGCGGAGCAGTATAAGTAAGAAGGTTCGTCGTACAACAGCCGTGTTTCTAGACTGGTCGGCAGGTTCACTGCGGGCACCACACCGACATGCAGGTGGCCATCCATCACGCCGCGAATCACCGCGTCCGATGGCTCCATATGAATATTGACGGTCACCGCGTGATGGGGAGCCGTTAATGCGGCCAGCGCGTGGGTCACGTCCATGGCGGGCAGCGTGACGAGGTTATCGGTAATGCCGATATTCAGCTCGCCTTTGATGGTGTGATGCAGCGCGTTGACATCGCTTTTAAACGTCTCGAGCGCCGTAAGCAGTGTAAGCCCTGCCTGGTAAATCTCTTTGCCTTCTTCTGTCAGGCTAAAACCACCACGCCCTCGCTGGCATAACGAGAAGCCGAGCCTGCTCTCTAGGTCGCTCATGTGTTGGCTAATGGCTGAGCGGCTAATGCCGAGCGTGGTCTCCGCTGCGGTAAAGCCACCGCACTCCACCACCGTTTTAAAAATACGCACTAAGCGTATTTCGTAGTCGCTCATTTGGCCTAACGATGCCATAACTGCCTCTTCTTGATAAAAAGGGCGCTTATTGCGGTATCAAATTTGCTAAAAATTGATATACATCAAAAAAGCGACGCGCCACTATTTAGTAATGCCATCTTGAAGTCGCGGTGGTGTATCTTTCGCTGTTCTTTTTTACACTGTATCAGGTGCGCCTGCGGGATGCCTGAATAAGGTCTATGTGTAATGTTTCCTTCTCGCAGTGACTCAACGGCCCGCGATGTGCTGGTGTTGCCAAGGTATCGGCGTCAGCAGAAGCGTGTGATTGGCCTTTTCATTCTTGCTCTGTGCGTTATGGTTTCGCTGTTTGGCTGGCTATTGACCGGCCAGTATCAACAAGAGATTCGTGCAGCAGAAGCACGCGCAACGGCTCGTTCAAATGTCATGACCGAGTGGGCGAAAGGCGTCTTTGGGCAGAGTGGGCAAGCGCTCTTCACCTTGGCTCAGCATGTCGAAACGCGAGGGTTCGAGAGCGATGAGGACATGGCCGATATTCAGCGCTCCGTGGAAGCTTTGACCCACTATATGCCGCTGATTAACGAGCTGGGCATTCTCAACGCTCAGGGGCGTGTATGGATCAGTAGTAGCAATAATCGCCATGCCGGTATTGATATTAGCCACACCACTTTTTTTCGCTCGTTTCAGCAGGGGCTGCAGCGTGAACTCGTGACCCCGCTTTACTGGTCGGACGAAGACCAGCAGTTTTATCTTTATCACGCCCGCCGTATCAGCGGTGAAAATGACCGCTTCGATGGCATCGTGGTCGCGCGCCTTGTGCCACAAACGTTGATAGACGCCCTTCAGCAAATGCGCGTTTATGACGGCGAAAGCATGAGCTTAGTAGATGGCACGCTGAAGCTAATCGCTCGTCATCCCACTCCTGAACAGCAAGCCGTTGTGGGCACTCGAATAGATGACCCAGCCACGCAGCAGTGGTTGACCACCCAGCAAGCCGCCCAAACGTTTACCGCCCGCTCGCCGTTTGACGGGCGTGAACGGCTGTTCCATATGCAGCGGGTGGGCAGTTATCCCGTGCTGGTAGTCGTAGGGGTTGATGTGCAGCGTCAGCTCGCTGGGTGGCGTCAGCGCGGCCTGGTACTCACGGTGGTCATGGCCGTCATAGTGTTACTGGGTGCTTGGGGAGTGCGTCACTACCTGAACCGGCTAGCGCTCTCCTATCAGCTACAATCCCGAGAAGCGCGGATGGACGCGCTGATTCACTCCCTGCAAGACCTGATTGTTGTCTTTGATGGCGAAGGGCGGTTTCGCTATATCCACGCCATTGAAAATGACAAGCTGATCTTAGGGAGCCAGAAAGCGCTTGGGAGGCACTATCAAGAGGTGCTGCCCGCCACGCTGGCCACTACCTTTGATACTGTTTTTCACCAAGTCCAGCGCTCTCGTCAGGTGGCGACGTTTGAGTACCCGCTGATGTTCGGCCAGCAGCAGCGCTACTTTCACGCGACGGTGAGCCCGTTGGCCAGCAATATCCATCAATTTGAAGGAGTCCTATCCGTGACCCGCGATATTACCGACGCGAAGCAAGCTGAGGTGGAGTTACAAATTGCTGCGGCTGCGTTTCAGGCGCATTTGGGCATTATGGTGACCGATGCACGAGGTAATATCTTGAAAGTGAACGATACTTTCAAACGCATTACTGGCTATAGCGATGAGGAAGTAGTGGGTAAAAACCCGCGTATGTTTAGTTCGGGCCACCATAACGCAGCGTTCTATCGCCGACTGTGGAAGCGTGTAGTTAACAAAGGAAGCTGGGAAGGAGAGATCTGGAATCAGCGCAAAAACGGCGAGCTGTTTCCTGAGTGGCTGACCATTAGCGCGGTTTACGGCGCAGAGGGTGAGCTGACCCACTATGTGGCCACCATGAGTGATATCAGCGAGCGCAAAGCCGCCGAGCAGGAGATTCACCAGCTGGCGTTTTACGACCCCTTGACCGGGTTCGCCAATCGACGGCTGTTCATGGATCGTGTGGGAACGGCGCTCAAAGAGCTGAACCGCCACCAGCGCTGCGGCGCGCTCCTACTGATTGATATTGATAACTTCAACCACGTGAACGATACGTTGGGCCATCATGCGGGCGACCAGCTACTGCAGTGCGTGGCGCGTCGATTCGGCCAAATGTTGCGCGATACCGACACCCTGGCCCGGCTGGGCAGCGATGAGTTTGCCGTGTTGATTGAGGGTGTGGATGGCAGCCCTCGTCAGACGCAAAGGTTAGCGGAGAATATTGCCCGGAAACTGTTAGCGGCGCTTGATGAGCCCGTCCACATCGGCGAAGAGAGCGCCGTGGTGACTGCCAGCGTGGGCGTTACCATTATTTCGGATAGCCAGCGCAGCGCCGATGACTACTTACAGCAGGTAGACATGGCGCTCTCCCAGGCGAAGGGGAGCGGGCGTCAAGCGCTGCGTTTCTTCGATCCCTCCATGCAGGCGACGCTGCTTGCCAAAGTAAAGCTGGAGGCGGAGCTGCGTCAGGCATTGGAGAACCAGCAGTGGCGGCTCCACTATCAGCCTCAGGTAGATCGCCACGGTACGCTAACGGGGGTGGAGGCGCTGCTGCGTTGGCAGCACCCTGAGCGCGGTATGGTCTCTCCGGGTGAGTTTATTCCGCTATTAGAGAGCACCGGGCTCATCAACGATGTCGGCGAGTGGGTGTTGGAAGAGGCCTGCCAGCAGCTTGCTTGTTGGGCGCCTTCAGCTCAGCTCAGCCGACTGACTATCTCGGTCAATATCAGCCCGCTACAGTTTCGCGACGCAGATTTTCTGTCTCGGGTGGAGCAGGTGTTTCAGCGCACTCAAGCGCCCCTTGCCCAGCTCAAGCTCGAAGTCACCGAGTCGCTGTTTGTGGAAGCCCGCGACGATGCCCGGGATAAGATGCTGAGCCTGAAGGCGTTGGGCGTGCGCTTCTCATTGGACGACTTCGGTACAGGCTACTCGTCGCTGGCGTACTTGGCGCAGCTGCCGCTGGATCAGCTGAAAATTGACCAGTCCTTTGTGCAACAGGTGCTAGAGAGCAAGGCCAACGCAGCGATCGTGGAGAGTACCATCGCCCTCGCGAAGAGCTTGAACCTGGATATCATTGCCGAAGGGGTAGAAACCCAGGCACAGCAGGCGTGGCTGATGGCCCACGGCTGCCACGCCTTTCAGGGCTATCTGTTTGGCCGTCCGGCGCCGGTCAGCGAGATTGAGGCGGTGGTCTCAGCGCACTCCCACCAGTGAGCGGGCCAGCTGCGCGTGCAGTGACGCGATGAGTGGCTCGTGCTCAATGGGGTCGGGGGTAATGACTTCGAGCCGTGAGTCCTGCCGCCAGGCGCTGCTGGCAACGCTGAGCGCGCCGTCTGCGCGGTTGAGCCGCTTCCAGCCGTCGGTGGTGTGGAACACTCCCTTTACTCGCGCCGTAGCGGGCAGCGCGCTAACACAATAGGCGAGATGATCAAGGTCGAATCGCTCGGTAGGGTGCCAGCGCAGGCCCGTGCTGGTGTAACCCAGCGCAGTGGCGGTTTGCTGTTGGGGCTGGCCCGCAGGGGGCGGAAAATCGAAAAAAGCCCCCTCTAGGCTAGGGCTGGCTGCCAGAGCCTGATGCTCGGCAGGCATCGCGGGCTGATTTTGTTGGCGCGCCTGGCCGCTGTCCAAGATGAGCGACACCGGCAGCACCCCTGCCTCAACGGTGTGCACCCATTTACGGGCCGGCCATAGCGCGCCAATAAACTGCTGCGCTTGTTGATGCTGGGCGCTGCTTGCCTGCTCACTCATGGTGATGGCGATGGCATCGGCCATATTTAGCTGGTCCTGAAACGTGTCGTGCTCGCGCACGCGGGCTTCGTCCAGGCGGCGGGGGTCAAGCGTGGCAATGATATCCTGTACCGCCACCACGTCTTGAAACGCCTCACCGCGCAGCAGATCCAGCAACCCCGACGGATGACCCAAGCCCGATGGCTCGATAATCACCCGGTCGGGTTTGCTGCGCGCTAATAAATTGACCAGCGCGGCCTGGAGCACAAACGCGAGCTGACAGCACAGGCAGCCGCCGGGCAGGCCTTTCACCACCACATCATCGCGGGCATCAAACATTGCCTGATCAATGCCGATCTGGCCAAATTCGTTGACCAAAATCGCCCATTTCTCATCCACAGGCTTTTGTTCGATCAGGCTGTGTATAAGCGTGGTTTTGCCGCTACCTAAAAAGCCGGTGACGATGTGAACGGGAACGCGCGAAGCGGCTGCCAACGGTTAACCTCCGGTCATGTTCATAAAGCGCACCACCTGCACGTCGCCATCGGTGGTGAAGTGGTGGCGTTCGGGCTTAAGCGGCAGGGCGTTAATAATGGCGGTTTTGAGCGCCTGCATGTCGCCGGGGTGGCGACGTAATACAGCGCGCAGGTCCACCGAGTGCTCATTCCCTAAGCAGAGCAGCAGGCGGCCTTCCACGGTGACCCGTACGCGGTTGCAGCTATCGCAAAAGTTATGGCTGTGGGGCGAGATAAAGCCCACCCGACTGTCGCTGTCGGCCATTTTGAAGTAGCGCGATGGCCCCGGCGTCGTCTCAGTGGTCGGGGTGAGCGGGAAACGGGTTTCGATCAGCGCCTGAACGTCGTCGCTGGAATAAAACGTCTCTGCCCGGGAGTGGTCTGACACATCGCCCAGGGGCATCTCCTCGATAAAGCTAATATCGAGACCTTCCTGGCGGGCGAAGGCAACAAGGTCAATCACCTCATCGTCGTTGCGCCCTTTTAAAATCACCGCGTTCAGCTTGATGCGCTTAAAGCCCGCCTCTTTGGCGGCGTGAATGCCATCGATGACTTTGGCTAAGTCGCCGGTACGCGTCAGCTGCTTAAAGCGCTCGGGGTCGAGGGAGTCCAGGCTAATGTTGAGCCTGCGCAGGCCGCCTTCATACAGCCGCTTGGCGTGCTTGCGCAGGCTGGCACCGTTAGTGGTCATGGTGAAGTCGTCCAGCCCTGGCAGGCTGCCAATCTCATCCACCAGCTGTTCGATGCCTTTTCGCACCAGCGGCTCACCGCCGGTTAGGCGGATCTTTTCAACGCCTAGCTCGGTGAAGGCACGCGCCACCATGGCGAGCTCTTCCAGCGTGAGTACCTGCGCGCGGGGAAGAAACGTCATCTCCTCACTCATGCAGTAAACGCAGCGGAAGTCGCAGCGGTCGGTGACCGAAATGCGCACGTAGCGCACCCGGCGGCCAAAATCGTCAATCAGTTGTTCGGTCATTGCCAGCTCGTTATCGGTTGAATGCAGACCGCCTCGCCTGGCTGGGCGTCTGCTTGGTCATCGCCAAGTTCGATCAAACAGTTGGCCATTACCATAGAGGTCAAAATACCCGAGCCCTGGGCGCCTGTGCTGCGCACATGCAGCACGCCCTGGTCGTCACATGTGTAGATACCGCGCAGAAAATCAGTGCGTTTCAGGCGGCTTTTTAGCGGCGTCTGAGCAATGGCGGTCAGCCGTGAAGGCGATACGTTAGACTGCCCCTGAAGCCGCTGCAGTAGCGGCACCACGAACTGGCTAAAGGTCACCATGACGGCTACCGGGTTGCCGGGTAAGCCCACAAACGGCGTGTGCGAATCCCCCAACTGGCCGCAGGCCATCGGGCGGCCAGGGCGTAGCGCCACCCGCCAAAAGGCCAGCCGACCAAGTTTTTCAAGCGCTGTGCGGGTGTAGTCCGCGTGGCCAACGGAAACACCGCCGCTGGTAATCACAAGGTCACACTGCGCCGCTGCTTCCGCAAGCGCTTGCTCAATGGCGCGCGGGTCGTCGGGCAAAATGCCTAAATCCACCACCTCGGCCCCTTGCTCGCTAAGCATGCCAATCAGGGTGAAGCGGTTGGTGTCGTAAATTCCGGCGCTGGGCAGCGGCTCCCCCGGCGGCGTGACTTCGTTGCCAGTGGAGAAGATCGCTACCTTTGGACGCTGATAGACGTCGATGGTGGCATGGCCTAACGAAGCAATCAGCCCCATGCTGGCAGCATCTAGCCGTGAGCCCGCCGTTAATGCAACGGCCCCTTTGGCAATATCTTCTCCCGCTTGGCGAACGTGCTGCCCAAAGCTGACCCGCTCTGGCGCATCGATGGTGACGCTGTCGTTACCCTCGATGAGCTGCTCACGCATAATCACCGTATCGGTGCCGCTGGGCAGCGGTGCGCCGGTGGTGATACGCACGCACCGGCCTGGAGGCACCTCACCCTCAAACGCTTGCCCGGCGAAGGCATCGCCCGCAACAGGCCAGTGGGTTTGAAAGGGCGGCTGCTTTGGCCAGGCCAAGGCAACGCCATCCATCGCCGCATTGGTATTCTGTGGCACGTTAATAGGCGCGGTGATATCGGTCGCTAGCCTGCGTCCGTAGGCGCTGCCTAGTGCCACCTGTTCTACCGCTACCGGTTCCTCAACCAGCGTCATCAGCGCATCGCGAGCGGCATCGACGCTGAGCATCTGCTCGCCCAGTTCAAAACACGACAGGCTCATGGCGTCTCCTGGGAAGGCGTTGTCAGTGCCAGCTCCAAGCGAGCTTTCTCCTCTTCGGTATTGAGGTTGGCAAACGCTTCAGGGCAGTCGGACATATCCACCCGGCACCAGGCGTGGCGAGCGTACCAGCGGTCGATTTTACGCTCGCCTTCGGCCAGGGTGGTGGCCAAATCATCGGCCAGCGACGTACGCAGCAGCGCGACGACGGGGTGCAGGCGCTCGCCATCAAACGCCACGGCGATATCGTGCTCGACACCCGCCTGGGTAATACCTGAGACCATGCGCGCCACCAAATCGTGGGGCAGCGCAGGAGAGTCGCAGGGTGCGACCAGCAGCCACGGCGTTTGAGCCGCGCGCAGGCCGCTGTAAATGCCCATCAGCGGGCCTTTGAAGCCGCCTTCGGCATCTTCAATCACGCGGTCGGCAAACAGCGCATACGCATCGCTATTGCGGTTGGCGTTAATCATCAGCTCCTGCACCTGGCCATCGAAGCGCTTAACGGTATGCGCTACCAGCGGGAGGCCTGCAAAGGGCTCCAGGCCCTTATCTCGCCCGCCCATACGGCGGCCTTCACCGCCCGCGAGAATCATGCCAGTCAGATCGTGCTTGGCGATCATACGCCTGCCTCCTTGGACGAGCGTGCGCTCGGCGGCTTGGGGGGAATCGCGTCCAGTGTTAAGCGACCAGCGGCGTTAATGGCTTGGAAGCCTTTCCCTTTAGCGCGGGCAATCAGCATTACGCCGAAACGCTCGGCCAGCTCTACGCCTTTTTGGGTGACGCCTGAGCGAGATACCAGCACGCTAATGCCCATTTGCGCGACTTTCAGCACCATTTCCGATGTTAACCGGCCCGTGGTGTAGAAAATATCGGCACTGTGGCTGTCGGCTTGGTTGAGCCACTGACGCCCCGCTAGCGTGTCTACGGCGTTGTGGCGGCCTACGTCTTCGACGAAATCCAGCACCTGCGACTGATGACACAGCGCGCAGCCGTGTACCGCGCCCGCGCTGCGGTAGGTCTCGTTGTAGGTGTTCAAATTGGTCAGTAATTCATAAAGTGTTGATTGCGCCAGCGGTGTTTTGGGCAGCGCAGTGAGCGAGGTTTGTTCCAACAGTTTACCAAACACGGTGCCCTGCCCGCAGCCGGTGGTGACCGTACGCGTGCTTAGGCGTGCCTCTAAATCCTCGGGCAGGTGGCGAGTCACGATCACCGCTGCCTCGACGTCCCAGTCAACCTGAACCGCGGTTAAATCTTCGGCGTTTCTCAAAAGCCCCTGGTTGCGCAAATAGCCCACCACTAGGGCTTCGGGGTCATCGCCCAGCGTCATCAGGGTGACAATTTCACGCTTGTTAAGATACACCGTAAGCGCACGCTCGGCGGCAATGGCCTGCGGGCGAGTGTCGCCGTAGGCATCCATGACATCAATGGTGGTCGTGGCCGGTAAGCGGGCTCGGCTTAGCTGAAGGGCGGGCATCCGCAATCCTCACTGATACCAAAACGCTGTGTGGCTGACGCAAACACGGCGCACAAGATCATAATAGTTGAGTAAAATAGTCTGAGTTGACGATGATGGCGCTCAAAAGGCTTACTTGTCTACCCGTTCAAGGTCTAAGGTGGTGAAACCCATGAGTGATAGTTTACGCGCATTAAGCGTTACCTTAGTCGCCGAGCCCAAGCAGGTACGCAGTTTCACGCTGACCCAGTGGCGCATTGCAGAGCTTGTACCCGGTGATCAAGGGGAGTGCGTACTCAACCTGCAGCTCTATATGACCGAGCGAGCCGCCTATCGATTTAACCTCACCTCGCCGACGCCGCGCCTGTTCGTGCGTGCCGGGTTCACCGGGCAAACCCCGAAACCTGATGCGATCACCGCCAGCCAGGATGTAGCTGCAGGCTGGTTAGATGGTGAGCAGCAAGTGCTAGAAGCTGCGATGCCGATGGCGATTCAGGTGTGGATAGAGCACTATCTTGCTCGCCACGGCGAAGCCCCCGTGGAAACGCGCAAGAAAAAACGTAAAGGGGCCGGGCGTGGCAAAGATACCCCGACCAAGGAGCAGCCGCAGTGAGCCGTTTTGAGCGCTGGTCGCGTAAAAAGCGCGGCATTGAAAGCGAAGGTGTCGAGCCTCCAGAGCAGCTAGAGCCTACGGATCCGCCGCTGGAAGCGCAGGCGCTAACCGAAGAAGAGCACGACGCCGCCGTCCCCGAGGCTGAGCGCGCAGACGCCGCTCCGCCGCTCCCCGGCAGCCTGGATAACACGTTACCTGACCCTGACGCACTGCCTGCAGGTAGCGACTTTAGTGCTTTTATGGTGCCTGGTGTCAGTGCCGCCCTGCGCCGCCGCGCGCTGCGCAGGCTGTGGTCGACGGGTAACTATAATGTGCGTGATGGGCTAGATGATTACGACGCCGACTACACTCAGCAGCTCAAACCCATGGCTAGCGAGCTGGCAGGTAAACTGCGTCGTTGGGCCAATAAAGCGGAAGAGACGTTAGATCGATTGGAAGACTCGGAGCCAAGGGAGACTGCTCAGAAAAACGACGAACAGCAGGGCAACGCATCGGAAGAGACAGCGTCAATGCCTGCGTCTGAGCCTTTCAACGCTTGCACAAGTGATGACAGTTTTGTACAAAGTGCTCCACTAGACGACCAGTCTGATTATTCTGCTCACGCTCAGGACGGGCAAAAAAAAGGCAGTTAGTTATAAAGATCAGTGTTTTAGAGTAAGTTTGGCGAGCTTGCGTTGACAGCGATACGACCAATGGAAGTGGCAATAATGCTGTTTGCGCCATACGCTGATGGAAGCAAGATTAGAAATGATCTGTCGTTATAACGCCGAATGTCATCCGTAGGATGATAAAATCTAATACCCAATTATAACAAAAACGACCTCTTGACCGTGAGAATGCATGAACCAACGAATCCAACTGGCGTCGATTGACGACCAGCGCAACGTCGCCGCTCGTGAAGCGGTGCGTCGGCGTATCTCATGGCCGGTGAACCTCACGCCAGCCAATGTGACCTACCACAGTCGCGGGCACGTGATGCTGCTGGGTAGCGCACTGGCGGTGAGCCAGGCAGCGTTTGCCCTGAAAGGCCGTGGGTTAGCGTCGCTCTCGCTATTGACCACCGATACGGCTGTCGAGCTGTCAGCTACCCAAGAACCGCTCACTACCCACGTGCTGAGCCCCCATCAGCAGAAGCAGCTCACTATTGCAGGGCATTTGGGCGCTTTTCGCGCCACCTTGACCCAAGACGATGGCGACGTACTGAACCTTGCTCAAGCGCTGCTCGAGCGTGATGTGTTTGACGTTGTGCTGGACCTCTGCGAGCCGGAAACGCTCAGCGCTGCCTCTTGGGAGATGCCTCCTCCGGGTTATATACGCCTCTCCTGGGAGCGCCAGGAAGCGGAGCGGGCCGAGGTGCTGGAGAGCGTGACCGAGCTGGTCGGCGAGTTCGATAAACCGCGTTACTTCCAGGTCAATAGTGACCTTTGCGCTCACTCTTCCAGCGGTAATGTTGGCTGTACCCGTTGCTTGGACGTCTGCCCGGCGGATGCGATTTCCAGCATCCAAGGGCGTATTGAGTCGCGCATCGAGATCGACCCATTTTTATGCCAAGGCGTGGGTAGTTGTACCAGCGCCTGCCCTACCGGTGCCATCGAGTTCCGCCTGCCGGAAACCCGCCGCCAGCAGGATACGTTAGCCACTTGGCTGTCCGCTTACCGGGAAGTCGGTGGCGAGGTGCCGGTACTGCGCTTTATTACCCACGATTCAATGGATGCTGAGCGTGCGGCAGGCGTCACAACGCCGGGCCACATCATTGATGCTCCCTTGGAAGAGCTGGGCGCTGCGGGCCACGATCAGTGGCTGACGGCACTCGCCAGCGGCGCTTCAGAAGTGCGCATTCAGCTTCACGACGGCATGCCGCCCCGGCTCAGCGCATTTTTAGAGCAGCAAATTGCCCAGGCTCACGAGCTGCTCGTCGCGCTAGGTCATGACACTTCGCGTATCAAACTGCTGCCGGTAGGGGCTGAGAGCGAGCGCGATGCGCTGCCAAGCCTTACCCCGCTCACTGAGTCGCCACTGAGCTTTAAAGAGCCTAACAAGCGCGCTCGCCTGAACGTGGTGCTGGCACGCTTGGCCGAGCTGGGTACGCCCAGCGGTGAACGCCACGCCATGCCCCAAGGCGCGGCGTACGGCGGCATCAACGTTGATAGCGCTGCCTGTACACTGTGCCACGCCTGTGTCAGCAACTGCCCAACGCCTGCGCTTAAATCGGGTGGGAATACTCCCGCACTCAGCTTCCTGGAAGCCGATTGCGTGCAGTGCGGCCTATGTGAGCAGGCGTGCCCGGAAGATGCCATCACGCTGGTGCCCGGTTTCCTCGCGGCACCTGACCGTGAAGCGCGGCACATCTGCCATGAAGAAGCGGCGTTTGAATGCATTGGCTGCGGTAAACCGTTTGCCACGGCCAGCACTGTCGCGACGATTAAGGCCAAACTGGCTAACCACCCCTATTTTGCCGGTGATGCCATAACACGTTTGGAAATGTGCGAAGACTGCCGGGTAAAAGACGTTTGGAAAACCATGGCTCGCGACCCTGACGCGCAACTAAAGGTGTAATGCAATGAGCGATGCAATGCCGACGCTAAACGAAACCGATGCGCTGCGCATGGATATCTACCAGCTGTTCGCCAGTCTGCTGCGCCAAGCGCCGGACAGCGAGCTACTGGCGTGGCTGGAAAGCCTCGATATTGAGCAAGATGGTAGCCGTATTGCCGAATGCTGGGCCGCGCTGTCACAGGCGGCAGGCCAAAGCGATGTGGACAGCCTAAAGCGGGCACATTTCCGGCATTTAGTCGGCGTGATCCAAGGGGAGGTTGTGCCCTATGCGTCCTGGTATCGCAACGGCGAGTTGATGGAAGCCGCGCTGGTGGCATTGCGTCAGGATCTCCGGGCGCTAGGCTTCGAGCGTAGCGAACACACGCGTGACCCAGAAGATCATTTGGCTGCCATTTGCGAAGTGATGGCCATGCTCATCGCCGCACAGAACGGTGAGCAGTTTACCTTTTTTCAACGGCACCTTGCCCCCTGGGCTAACCGCTGTTGGGACGACCTTGCAAAAGTAGACACCGCTTTCTATTCAGCGCTGGGGCAGTTGGGTAGCGCTTTTATGGAGAGCGAACAGGCACGTTTGAGCGATCAGGCGGCCTACCAGCCGGTACGAATAGTGGAGCCTGCTTCCTATGACGCCGGCGCAGCGCGCAAAGCCACACCGTGACGTGACCGTGCGCAGCGGTAAGAACAGGGCCTGCGGGCCACGTATAAAAAAAGGGCATGAAAGAGGAGAACCCCATGCACCAGTCACATAACCCTGAGCGCCGCCGGTTTATGAAAACCGTTGGTTTAGGCACCGCCGCTGCGGGCGCAGCCGTTGCGGTAGGACACGTCACGCTGGCACAGGCGGATGATAAAAGCCCGGTTGAGCGCGACAAACAGGCGGTGAACTACCGCGAGACCGACCATATTCGTGCTTATTACGCCTCGCTGCGTGACTGACGGCGAACTGCCAGGAGATTTGCCATGCGTCTAACTCGCAAAACGAACACCCCTGCTACCACTGGGCTGGGTATTTCCCGTCGTCAGTTTTTGAAGCGCACGGGCGTGGCCACCGGTGGCGTTGCCGCCGTGGGCTTTATGGGCGCGCCAATGATGCAGCGCACCGAAGCGGCCGATAAAACCCCGGTGCTTGACTCCCCGGTGGAAACCAAACGCACCATCTGCTCCCACTGCTCGGTGGGCTGCGGTGTGTATGCCGAAGTGCAAGAGGGTATTTGGACCAAGCAAGAGCCCGCCTTCGACCACCCGATCAACCGTGGCGCTCACTGTGCCAAAGGTGCGTCGCTTCGCCAGCACGGCCACTCCACTCGTCGCCTGAAGTACCCGATGAAGCTGGTGGCCGGTGAATGGCAGCGTATGGACTGGGACACGGCCGTCAACGAAATTGGCGACAAGCTGATTGAGCTGCGCGACGCCCACGGCCCCGACAGCGTTTACTGGCTGGGCTCGGCGAAATTCAACAACGAGCAGGCGTACCTGATGCGCAAGCTCGCCTCCATGTGGGGCACCAACAACACCGACCACCAGGCGCGTATCTGCCACTCCACTACCGTGGCGGGCGTTGCGAATACCTGGGGTTACGGAGCGATGACCAACTCGCTCAACGATATGCACAACAGCAAGGCGATCCTCTTCATCGGTTCTAACCCCAGTGAAGCCCACCCGGTGGCCATGCAGCACATTCTGATCGCGAAAGAGCGCAACAACTGCGAGATTATCGTGGCTGACCCGCGCTTTACGCGTACCGCTGCCAAGGCCAACAAGTACGTGCGTCTGCGCCCTGGCTCTGACGTTGCTTACATCTGGGGCCTGCTGTGGCACATCTTTGAAAACGGCTGGGAAGATAGCGAGTACATCAGCCAGCGTGTTTATGGCATGGACGATGTGCGCGCTGAAGTCGCGCAGTTCCCGCCCAGCGTTGTAGAAGATATTACCGGCGTATCCGAAGCGGACATGTTCGACGTGGCCAAGCGCCTTGCCGACAACCGCCCCGGCTGCGTGGTGTGGTGTATGGGCGGTACCCAGCACACCACCGGTAATAACAACACTCGCGCCTACTGCATTCTGGAGCTGGCGCTAGGTAACATCGGTAAATCCGGTGGTGGTGCCAACATTCTGCGTGGCCACGACAACGTTCAAGGCGCTACTGACTTGGGTCTGGGCTGTGACTCCCTGCCGGGTTACTACGGCTTGGCGGAAGGCGCATGGCAGCACTGGGCCAAAGTGTGGGACGTGGACTACGAGTGGCTGAAAGGTCGCTTCGATGACACTGAGTACGCCGACGGCAAGCCCATGTACTCCAGCGGTATTACCGTATCGCGCTGGGTGGATGGCGTGCTGGAAGAGGACGAAAACATCTCCCAGCGCACCGCGCTGAAAGCGATGTTCTACTGGGGCCACGCGGTCAACTCGCAAACCCGCGGCGTTGAAATGCAGAAAGCGATGCAGAAGCTGGAGATGATGGTCATCGTTGACCCTTATCCCACCGTTGCAGCCGTTATGCATGACCGCACCGACGGCGTTTACCTGCTGCCTGCAGCCACGCAGTTTGAAACCACTGGTAGCGTGACGGCCACCAACCGCTCGATTCAGTGGCGCGATCAGGTCATCGAGCCGCTGTTTGAATCGAAGCCTGACCACGAAATCATGTATCTGTTTGCCAATAAGCTTGGCTTTGGCAACGAGTTCGTGAAAAACATCGCAATGGAAGGCAACCGTCCGGTCATTGAAGACGTGCTGCGTGAAATCAACAGCGGTATGTGGACGGTAGGCTACACCGGCCAAAGCCCGGAGCGCCTGAAAGAGCACCAGCAAAACTGGCACACCTTCAGCTTTGAAAACCTGCGTGCCCAGGGCGGCCCCGCCGATGGCGACTACTACGGCTTGCCATGGCCCTGCTGGGGAACGCCGGAGTTCAAACACCCAGGCTCGCCTAACCTCTACGACACCAGTATTCCGGTCATGGAAGGCGGCATGGGCTTCCGCGCCCGCTTTGGTATCGAGCGCGATGGTGTCAACCTGCTGGCGGAAGGCTCGGCTCCTGTGGGCGGTGATATCGACGATGGCTACCCGGAGTTCACCGACCAAATGCTCAAAGACTTGGGCTGGTGGGATGACCTGACCGCTGAAGAGAAAGCGGCGGCCGAAGGCCAGAACTGGAAGACCGACTTCTCCGGCGGTATCCAGCGCGTGGCCATCGAGCACGGCTGTGCGCCTTACGGTAACGCCAAAGCCCGCGCCGTGGTATGGACGTTCCCGGATGCCGTGCCGAAGCACCGTGAGCCGCTCTACACCACCCGTCGTGACCTGGTTGAGCGCTACCCCACGTGGGACGACTTTGACTCCATCATGCGTCTGCCCACGATGTACAAAACCATCCAGGATCGTGACAACAGCGCGGACTACCCGATCATTCTGACCTCAGGTCGTTTGGTTGAGTACGAAGGCGGCGGTGAAGAGACGCGCTCCATGTCGTGGCTGGCTGAGCTGCAGCAGGAGATGTTTGTTGAGATCAACCCGGCCGATGCCAACGACATTGGTATTCGCGATGGCGACCAAGTATGGGTCGAAGGTGCCGAAGGCGGCCGAGTCAAGGTGAAAGCGCTGGTTACCCCCCGCGTTGATCGTAAAGTGGCGTTTATGCCGTTCCACTTTGGCGGTGTGTTCCAGGGCGAAAGCCTGCACGACCGCTATCCGGAAGGCACCGTTCCTTACGTCATTGGTGAAGCGGCCAATACCGCCACCACCTACGGCTACGACCCGGTGACACTGATGCAAGAAACCAAGTGCACCATCTGCCGTATCGAACGCGCCAGCTAACACGACCTGACCTGACAGTATGCTGGTGCGGACACGCCCGCACCGGCAAGAGGAGAACACCATGGCTCAAATGAAATTTATGTGTGACGCCGAGCGCTGCATCGAGTGCAACGGCTGCGTCACGGCCTGTAAGAACGCCAACGACGTCGAGTGGGGCATTCAGCGCCGCCGCGTGGTGACCCTGAACGACGGCGAAGCGGATGAAATGTCCATCTCCGTTGCCTGTATGCACTGCGATGACGCCCCCTGTATGGCCGTTTGCCCCACCGACTGTTTCTACAAAACAGACGACGGCATCGTGCTGCACGATAAAGACCTCTGCATCGGCTGTGGTTACTGCCTGTACGCCTGCCCCTTCGGCGCGCCGCAGTTCCCCCAGCAAGATGCTTTTGGCGAGCGCGGCAAAATGGACAAGTGCACCTTCTGTGCCGGTGGCCCCGCGGAAACCAAAGAAGAGGAGTACCAGAAGTACGGCTCTAACCGCATTGCAGAAGGCAAGCTGCCGCTGTGTGCTGAGATGTGTTCTACCAAAGCGCTGCTGGCCGGTGACGCGCAGGATGTGGCCGATATCTTCCGTCAGCGTGTGGTACACCGTGGCCATAAAGATGGAGCATGGTCGAACAATCCTCAGGCTAGCACTGACGACCTTGCCTACGATGCTGCCCGTAAAGGGTAAGGAGGCGTGTCATGACAACGTTGACCATGACAACCGCACAGGTGCCCTCACGGGCACCTAGCGCAACCGCTAGCTGGCGGCAACGCTGCTGGCGCTTATGTCTGATGTTAGTGCTGCTGGTCGCAAGCCTTGGGGTGACTCAGCTTGCCGTCGCGCAGGCGGACCCAAACCGTGAAATGACCACCGCTGCCCCCGGCATTACTGCCGACCAGTGGCGTCAGGTGCGTAGCGGTGAAACAGGACCTAACTACCGTGATTCACGGCATGAAAGTAACTACAACCTGATCAACGCCAGCGGCGAAACGTGGCGGATTCTGCGCAACCGCTGGGTGTCTCCCTTCGGCATGATCGCTATTGGTGGGATGGCCGCGCTGATCGCGCTGTTCTACTTCATTGTGGGCCGTAAGCATCTCGAAGAGCCGCGTACAGGGCGTAAGCTCTTGCGCTGGTCGCTGCTGATGCGCGCGCTGCACTGGACCGTGGCGACGCTGTTTATCACCTTAGCGCTGACCGGGCTGAACCTGCTGCTGGGTAAGTTCGTGTTCCGTACGCTGTTTGGTGATGCCGTATGGGGCTGGATGGTCGCGGCTTCTAAAGTGCTGCATAACTACCTGGGGCCGATTTTCGGCGTGCTGCTGGTTATTCTGCTGATTAGCCTGATCAAAGAGAACATTCCCAAAAAGCAAGACTGGGTATGGTTTAAGAAAGGCGGCGGCATGATTGGCAAAGGCCACGTCGATGCGGGCTTCTGCAACGGCGGTGAAAAAGCCTGGTACTGGCTGCTGGCATCGGTGGGTATTTTGGTGGTGGCGAGTGGCTTCGTGCTCGACTTCCCCAACTTCGACCAGGGTCGCGACACCATGCAGTGGGCTAACATCATCCACGCCGTGGGTGCGCTGGGTCTTACCGCCGTCTCGCTGGGCCACATCTATATCGGCACGCTGGGAACGGAAGGCGCACTGGAAGGCATGACCACCGGTTACGTGGATGAAACCTGGGCCAAAGAGCACCACAATCTGTGGTACGAAGAGGTCAAGGATCAGGCCATCAGTGAAGAAGAGCTGGCGGCGCGTAAAGCGGGCGACAGCGGCACCCCTTCACCTGCCAAGCCAAGCTGAGTCACGCCCTGAAGTTAAGTGGATGTGAACGCCCTGCGACACCGCCTTCGGGCGGTGTCTTTTGTTATGCTGCACTCCAACGAATTTTGAAAGAGGAATCACCATGGCGACATTTGACGAACTGGATGCGACCACCCGTACCGAGCTTGAAGCCGCTGCGTTTCGCCGCTTGTTGAAGCATCTGGACGACAATAAAGATGTGCAGAACATCGACCTGATGATTCTGGCCGATTTCTGCCGTAACTGCCTCTCGAAATGGCTGGTGACCGCCGCCGACGAGCACGGCACGGCGCTGGAGATGGACGCCGCCCGTGAGTACGTCTATGGCATGCCCTACAGCGAGTGGAAAGCCCATCACCAGGGTGAGGCAACGCCAGAGCAGCTAGCCGCCCTTGATGCTCGTCAAGCCAACAAGAAGGCCAAAGCCCAGGCCGAGAGCGAGCACAAGGAGTAACGCCATGGACGCTATGGAAGCGCTGAATATCGCGGTGCTCACTGTCTCTGACACGCGCACGGAAGAGACTGACCGCTCGGGCCAGTCGCTGGTGCAGCGGCTAACCGAGGCGGGGCACCGTTTGGCGGATAAGTGCATCGTACCGGATGACGTGTACCAAATCCGGGCGGTGGTCGCCCAGTGGATTGCCGACCCCGGCGTGCAGGTGGTGCTGACTACCGGCGGCACTGGGTTTACTGGGCGTGATTCCACCCCAGAAGCGGTTTCGGTGCTGCTGGATAAACGTATCGAAGGTTTTGGCGAGCGCTTTCGCCAGCTCAGCGGCGATGAGATTGGTAGCTCCACCATTCAGAGCCGTGCGCTGGGTGGCTTCGCGAATGCCACGGTAGTGTTTTGCCTACCAGGCTCTACTGGTGCGTGCCGTACCGGCTGGGATGGCATTCTGGCGGAACAGCTCGATAGCCGCCATAAGCCGTGTAATTTTGCCAACCTAGTGATCCCCGGCCGGGGGCAGCATGGCTGAGTTACAGCCCATTGAAGCGGCACTGAAAGCGCTGCTGGCCGATGTGACGCCGCTCACCGCCGAGCAGGTCGCTTTGAATGACGCCGCTGGCCGCGTGCTGGCTGAACCGGTAATGGCCACGCTGGATGTACCGCCGTTTGATAACAGCGCAATGGATGGCTATGCGCTGCGCGCTATGGATGCGGGTAAGCGGCTGCCGGTTAGCCAGCGGATTGCCGCAGGCGATACAGCACAGCCCCTGGCAGAGGGAACCTGCGCGCGGATCTTCACCGGCGGGCAGATACCATTGGGTGCCGACTGCGTGGTGATGCAGGAGCGGGTGGCCCAGGAAAATGGCGAGGCGCTGATGCCAGCGGATGTGCCGGAAGGCGATAACGTTCGCTTACAGGGCCGCGATGTACGTCAGGGCGACCTGCTACTCGACGCAGGCGAACGCCTTGAAGCTGCTGCGCTGGGGCATTTGGCAGGGCAGGGCATCACTCATGTGAGCGTACGCCGCCGCCCCCGAGTGGCGCTGCTTTCTACTGGCGATGAGATCGTCGACCCCGGCACGCCGTTAAAGCCGGGCCAGCTATACAACTCCAACCGACCCATGCTCAAGCGGCTGCTGGAGACGTTCGGGGCAGAGGTGGTTCAGCTGGTGAGCGTGCCCGATGACTACGCCCAAACCGTGGCGCTGTTAAACCACGCGGCTGCCGAGGCGGATGTGGTGGTGAGCACGGGTGGCGTCAGCGTCGGGGAGGAAGACCACGTCAAAGCGGCGCTGGAGTCGCTTGGGCAGCTCGATATGTGGAAGTTGGCGATTCGTCCCGGCAAGCCGCTAGCACTAGGCCGCCTGCCCCGCGACGATGGCAGCCATGCTCGGTTTGTGGGGCTGCCGGGTAACCCGGTGTCGGGGTTTGTGGGTGCCTGGCTATTTCTTCGCCCGCTGATGGGGGCACTGTTAGGCTGCCCTGCGCTGGCGGAGCTTCCGTGCTTAACGGCGACGGCTACCTTTGCCACTGACACCGGCCCACGCCAGCACTACATGCGGGTGGCGCTGCGCTTTACGCCTAGCGGCATCGAGGCCGATGCTTTTGATGACCAAAACTCAGCGATGCTCTCTTCCTGCATTGCTGCCGATGCGCTGGCGGTGATTGATCCGCATAGCCAAGTGGAGAAGGGCAGCCACGTGCGCTGTTTATGGCTGGCAGGCTGACGCGTGAAGTGGGCTAAGCCGTGCCCCGTTCAGCAGTAGAGTGAACGACTGCTCATCCTGAGCAATGCCACATAGCGCTGGATGATGGACGCGGGCAGCCAGTAGGGGCGGCAGTGGATGAATTTCCCTACTGGGAAGGTGGATAATCTCGCTGTCGCCGGTAATGCCAAGCTGCCAGGGCCCTTGGGCATCGTGAAGCGTTAGCCAGCGTGTGGGATGGCTCGACTGTTTTAGCAGCAGCTGCTCTATGGCCGTGTGGCGAGGCTGGGTGACCGTGCTGTCAATGCGTCGCACATGACGCGCTTCCATTGCCCACCGGTAGCCGCTTGCATAGAAGCAGACGCAGGTTACATGGCTCACGGCTTAGCCAAGCCCCTGTTGATACGCCTGAAACAAGGCATCTGGGTCGAGTAGGGGCGTGGCGTGGCGCTCATCATCTGCTTGCCACAGCGCGCTCACGTAAGGTCTTAGGGTGCTGGAAAGCGTTTCTGGTGGGGCTTTGAAGGCGCTAATAGGCAGCTCGCAGACGTCATCAAGCCGGTCGATACGTACCGCACTGCGTAGGCTGGCACCCTTCACCATTAATAGCATACCCTCGTCCTGAGAAGCGGTTAGCCCCAGCAGCGGCTGAAGCGTGATCAGCGACTCAATTGTACCGCGCAGGTGGATGACCCCTTCGGTGGAGCTGGGTAGGCCGGGTACAAAATACACCGGCGTATCGCCTTTCAGTATTTCACTGACCGCATGGCCAGGCAGTGCAAACGACTGGCCTGACAGCTGAAAAAGCACCACCTGTTGGCTTGGCTCATCGACATCAACAATCGTGGTGTCGTCGTTGCGCTCGCTGAGCGCTTGCTCAAAGGTCGCGCCTTGAGGTTCAGAGGCGGGCCGTGGGGAATCCGTCATCGTCCTGCTCCGTGCTGGTGACTACCTGGTTGCGACCCTGGTGCTTGGCGCGATACAGCGCTTGGTCGGCGCTAAGGCGTAACGATTCGGTCGAGGGCTGGGTAGGAAAGCTGCTAATGCCTGCGCTAAAGGTGCAGCGAAAGCAGGCGCCACCGGCGTGAAAATCTACCTGGGCAAAGTCATGACGCAGCCCATCAATGAGTTCGCTGGCGCGCTCATCGGTGACCCCTTTCAAAAGCACCACGAACTCCTCACCGCCATAGCGGCCGATAATATCCGAGATACGCAGGCGGGTTTTGAGCAGTCTGGCGAGGGTAATAATGACCTGATCGCCTGCTAGATGGCCGTGGGTGTCATTGACCGATTTGAAATGGTCGATGTCGATCATCGCCATGGCATGCTGGGTATTGTCTCGATAAGCCTGCGCCAGGGCTTTGCTAATAAGGTCAGTGGTGGTGCTGTGGTTATACAGCCCGGTCATGCTGTCGCGGGTCATCAGCGAGCGCAGTAGGCGCAAGCGTTCAGCACGCAGTTTCACCGCTGACACTAGCTCCTCAGGTACCACCGGCTTGGTGATAAACGCCTCGACCCCTGCGGTCATTGCCGAGAGCTGCTTTTGGCTGTCGGTCTCACTGGAGAGGTAGATAATCGGTAGACCCACGTGTTCAGGCTGTTGGCGGATAATGTTGGCCAACTCCTCCCCTGAGCAGACCGGCATATAGACATCCACCAAAAGCAGGTCGGGGCTGAAACGTTCCAGCGCGATCAAGGCATCCGAGGGATGGTTGACCTGCTGTACGACCATGCCAGCCTGCTCTAACAACAGTGCATGATAGGCCGCGACTTCTGGCTCATCATCTACCACCAAGACGCGTAGCGGCTCATCATCCAAGGGGGTGGTGAGTTCATCCACCGCCAGCATTAAATCTAGCGGCTTAACCGGCTTAGTGAAGTAACCGTTACAGCCTGCCCGCACGGCGCTAAGACGCGAGCGAAAATCGCCGTGGGAAGATAAAACAATCGAGGGCAGCCGCGTGCCAGTGAGCTTATTTAAACTCGTCAGTGTCTCGGTGCCAGCGGTATTCCCCTGAGGAAATTGGACATCCATGATGATGGCGTCAGGGCGACGGCTGATCACCGCATTAAAGAAAGCGTCCGTCTCTTCAAAATGCACAACCTCATGACCGAAGCAGCGCAGGTGATGGAGGAGTTGGCTGACCTGATCCGCCTCGTCATCGCACAGGTAGATTAAACGCTGGCGCTTGCTGCGGGTTTTGATCGGCGTTGGGGCAAATTCGACGCTGTTGAGGGCTGCCAATGCGCGCTGTTGGCCAGGCAGGGATTGCAGCCGCTGCTGCTCTTCTGCCAGTTGAACAAACACCCGCTCAATGACGTGGGCTGAAGGCGTCGGCTCGTTGAGAGCGGTTTCGCCCTGGTCGGCAAGCAGTGCAAGGCGCTCAAAGCCTAAGGAGCGCCCGGTCCCCTTTAAGCTATGGAAAAACCGATGTAGCTCTGGCGCCAGCCGCGCGGCTGCCTCTGCCGAGGTACGGCTCTGTTGCCACTGATCGGTAACAAGCTGCAAACGAGCAGGTAGCTGTTCAATGAACCGTTGGCGCAATTGATTGAGTTTATCGTGCAGCGAAGGAGCAGAGGGTGACATCAGGCTACCTGTGCGGATGGGCAAGCAGTGCGTGGGCATATAAGCGCATAAAGCTACTCACCGACCGCTTGGGCAACAGCGTGCTCGAGAGAAGTGTCCAGCGCTGCGTCTTTTTGCAAGCAGGCGCTGAGCCCAGGCGTCTGGCGCAGTGATTCATCAGGCGTATCGCCTGTTAGTAAAATAAATGGCAGCGTTACGTCCTGCTCGCGAAGCATGCTAAGCAGCTCAATGCCGTTAATTAACGGCATATGCATGTCACTGACAATCAGCGCAATATTGTCATGGGCGTCCAACTGGCTGGTGGCTTCCATGGCATCGGTGGCGAGCAGAACCTCGTGGCCCTGAAACTCCAGCAATGCGCCGATCATTTCCCCGGCTAGTGGGTCGTCGTCTACGACCAATATTCGCATGGTAATCCTCTCATCGGGAGACTTAGCCCAGCAGGGCTTTTAGCGTCTCCACTAAGTTGTTTTGGTCAAAGCTGCCCTTCACGATATAGGCATCGGCACCGACTTCCATGCCGCGCTGGCGGTCAGCTTCTTTTTCACGCGAGGTGATGATAATAATCGGCTTATGACGATAAAGGTCATTTTCGCGCAGTCTCGCGGTCAGCGCAAAGCCATCCATCACGGGCATTTCAACGTCGGTGAGCACGGCGTCGAAGGTTTCTGCGAGCGCTTTGTTCAAGCCATCGCGGCCATTCTCCGCTAGCGTCACCTGATATCCCCAGGCTTCCAGCACGTCTTTTTCGATCTCTCGGGTGTTGAGGGAGTCATCCACAACCAGCACGCGGTGCGGCTTATCAGTAGGCTCAGCGCTACTCCTCACAGGGTGGGCATGGCGCTTGGCGCGCTCTAGCAGCGCTGGCACATGCAGCAAGCTGACTAGCGCATTGCGCCCCTGGGAGATCATACCGGACACCAGCGGTAAATAACGCAGATGTTCTGGCAGTGGCTTAATCACCATATCTCGCTCATCGACTAGCGTATCCACAATCAGCGCCAGTTTTTGTTGGCGCTGATGCACCACCAGCAGCAACACCGGACTAGGCAGCGTTGCCGCAACGGGCAGGCCTAGTAGCTCCGCGAGCGGCACTACCGGGACGAACTCATTGCGCAAAATCAGCGCGGGCTGGCCCGCCGCGTCGATGAACTGCTCCGGCGCATACTCGACCAGCTCGGCGACATGGGGCGCGGTAACGCCCAGCGTCACATGTCCGGCTTTTACGAGAAGCACCCGCATCATGGCCAGTGAGAGCGGGAGTCTCAGCGTAAAGCGCGTGCCCTTACCGGGTTCGCTGGCGAGCTGTAGGTCGCCGCTCAGCTCGTCCATCATCGTGCGTTTCACCACATCCATGCCCACGCCGCGCCCAGAAAAGTCGGTAATCATGGCCTTGGTAGAAAAGCCGGGCAAAAAGATCAGCTCAAGCGTCTCTTGGTCGCTAAGAGCTGTGAGCTGCTCTTCGGAGAGCAGCTGTTTGGCCAGCGCTTTTTGACGAATCGCCTCCAGGTGAATACCCGCCCCATCGTCGCGCATTTCTACGATGACCCAGTTGCCATCTTGCCACGCCTCTATGGTCAATTGGCCTCTGGGCGGTTTGCCTGCGGCTTGCCGCTCCGCCGGTGTTTCCAGGCCGTGGTCCAGCGCATTGCGCAATAGATGAATCAACGGGTCAGAGAGTCGGTCGATCAGCTGGCGATCTAGCTCAATTTCGCTGCCTCGTACTCGGCAGTCCACGCGCTTACCCAGCGATTGGGCCAGCTCCCGCGCCATTTGAGCGAGCGGGTCGAACACAACGCCGAGCGGCAGCATACGCATTTGCAGCGCGCGTTCATGCAAGTCGCTCATCAGCGCGTCATGGCCGAGAACGCTGTCCTTTAGCTCACGGTTAAAGGCATGCAAGGCGCCTCGATGCTCCTCGGGGAGCGCTTTTTCCAACCCTTGGGCCTGCTCCACCAGGGTGTGTAGGTGATGATGCCCTGACAGCACTTCCCCCATCAGGCGAATCACATCGTCTAAGCGGTCCATACGGACACGCACGGTATCGCTCAATGTCAGCGTGGAGCTGGCTGCTTTAGCGGCCGGTGCGTCGTCACGCTCAATGGGAGGCTCTGATATTGGCGTCGTTGGCGGCGGAGTTGGCTTAGAGAAGGTATCGTCGGCACGTTCACCGCTGGCAGCCGCTTCCAGCGCTTGGCAAAGGGCCGGGTCGGCATCAGGCAGCGCATCTGGTGTTGCCCCTTGGGCCAACTGACTGACTAGGTCTGCCAGGGCGTCGATGGCTTCATAGAGCAGGCCGATACTGCCAGGGGTTGGCGTTTGGCTTCCATCACGAAAAGCGCTGAGCAGTTCTTCTGTGCTATGAGCGACGGCCGTTATCGGAGCAAGCTTCAGCATGCGAGAAGAGCCTTTGAGCGTATGCGCTGAACGGAACAGCTCATTAATATGCTCTTTGTCGGCTTCACCCTGCTCCAGCGCGCTGACACCTGCGCGCAGGCGGGGGAGATGATCCGCGGCCTCTTCCACAAACCGCTGAATAAAACGACGAATATCCAGTGCCATTAGCCCACTCCCTGTGTGGCGGTTTGCTCAGCGGCGTAGCGTTTTGCCAAAAAACAGGCATCGCCAGGTGGTAGCGGTGGCAAAATGGCCTTAAGCCCGCCGCTTGAGGTGGGTGATGCTTCTAGCAGCCGCACCACGGCGGCGTAGCCACGCTGTCGTTGGGTGGGGTTATCGGGCAGTTCCCCTTGCCGCAGTAGCTCCGCTTGGTAAAAGTGCGCAGGCCAGCACTCCGGGGCGACGTAGAGTGCGCGCTTAAAGCAGTCAAACGCCTGCTGAGGCTGCTGTTGCCAGCGTGCCACCAACCCCGCTAGTAGCAGCGCATCAACGCTCCATGGGTCGTCGGCAAGCAGCGGCTCTAACAGCGCTTTTGCCTCGCTAAAACGGTTCTGGTTAAGCTGCTCTAGTGCCTGTTGAAGCAGCGCTGTTGGCTCGCTTTGGGCGGAAGAGGGGGGGGCTTCCGGTTGAGCAGCTGGCAACGGCATGGCGAGAGGAGGAGCCAACGGAGCCTCAGGCGGTTCAACATCGTGCGCAGCGAGCGTTGCTGTTATATCTGGCAACGCTGTGTTGTCGGCTTGAAAGTAGAAAATACCGTGGTCATCCACTAACGACAGCACGCCTAAGTCGTTGCCAAGCGTTTCTGTCACACCGCATAGCAAAATGCCCTTGGGGGCCAGCAGCTGTTTGAGTTGGCGCTGTATCTGGCGGCGAGTTGCTTCGTCAAAATAGATAGAGACATTGCGAAACAGGATCACATCAAATGGCCCGCCAATCGGCTCTGCGCTGGGGGCGAGCAGGTTCAGCGAGCGAAAAGAGACCCACTGACGTAGTGAGTCAACCAGTTGAAAGCTGCGCTCCTTTGGCGTGAAGTAGCGCGTTTTAAGCGCTGGGTGTAACGCGCGAAACGCCATGCCGCTATAGAGACCTGCCTGGGCTTTATTCAGCACCTGCTGGTCCACATCACCCCCGGTAATATGGAAAAGCGTCTGGGCGCGGTCGCCGTAGCGCTCTAGCAGTGCCATGGCAACGCTGTAGGGCTCCTCTCCCGAGGAGCATCCTGCGCTGAGCAGGCGTAGCGGCCCGCCTTTATCCGCTAGGCGACGGGGCAAATGCGTCTCTGCTAGCCAATGAATAGCCTCTGGCTCACGGAAAAAATACGTCTCATTGACCGTGAGCTGGCTGATAAAGCGGTCAAACAAAGCGTTATCGTGCGCTAAGTGCGCCAAGAGAGTGTCGCTGTCTTGGGTGCCTATCTCGGTTTGTAAGGCGTCGACCGCGCGTATCAGGCGTGCTTCTGCAAGCCCTTCAAGGTGCAGCCCACAGTGCTGGTGAACCCACTGTTTAAAGGGAGCAAGTGAACTCATTGAGGCTCCTGCCAAGGGGAGGGCGTAAACCGCACTTCACGCAGCAAGCGAGCGGGCAAGTCATCTAGCCCCATCACCTGCTGCACCACGCCTGCGTTCACTGCTTCTTGATTCATGCCGTAGATCACAGAGCTGGCTTCATCTTGTGCCAAGGTGGCGCCACCGGCGAGCTGAATGGCACGCAGCCCGCTCACGCCGTCGCGCCCCATGCCGGTTAAAATGACGCCGATGCTGTCAGTGCCGTACACGCTCGCCACGCTGTGTAGCATGGTGTCACAGCTAGGGTGATAGAGCGCATCGGACGGGCTTGGGGTCAGCAAAAAACGGTGTTGGGCAGTGATCTTCATTTGGCTCTCTGGAGGAACCAAATATATATGCCCAGGCATCAACCGTTCGCCACTCTGGGCCACGCTGACAGGCAGCGCACACAGCGAGCCCAGCCATGTGGCCATGCCATCAATAAACCCTGGGCTAATGTGTTGCGCAATGATCACCGGGGCAGGGAAACCTTTCGGCAGCTTGCTCAGTAGTCGCGCTAGTGCCTGTGGGCCACCGGTGGAGCAGGCAATGGCGACTATCTGCTGAAAGCCCCGAGACATCGCCGTTGGGCAGGGTGATGTGATGGGCAGCCTAACCGGTGCCGGGGTTAGGGCTGCCGATGTGCGTCGACGTAGCCGGGTAATCACTGACACCCCTGACAGCAGCCGGATACGCGCTAATAACCGCTCCGCATCCTCCTCTTCTAGGCCCGGCTTGGGCAGCACTTCCAGAGCACCCACTTCTAACGCTTGATACGCGGTTTGAGCGTCCGAACGGTCACTAACGACGACGATGGGGACCCCTTTGGTGTACATGATCTCTTCAATCGCGCTGAGCCCGTCCATCACCGGCATGGTTAAATCCATGGTGATGAGCTGTGGGCTCAGCCGTTTGGCCATCTCAACGGCTTCCTGGCCGTTGGTGGCTTCGCCGACAATCTCGATGTCGCCATCACGGGTAAGTATCTCGCGTAACACCTCCCGTGCTAGCTGGCTGTCATCCGCCACCACTACCCGAATTACACTCATTGAAGCGTCCTCAAGAGGAGCGTTGCTTTTCATAATGGGGAGCAGCGTCGTGCTGTTGATCGAGCGTAAACTCCTGAACGAGCGCATTCAGTTCGGCGGACATCTGCACCATGTCCTGGCTGATCTCGGTGATGCTGCGGACAGAGTGAGCGTTTCGCGCACTGGCCGTATCAATATCCCTCAGCGCGATCACGACCTGGTTGCTGGCGGTTTTTTGCTGCTGTGTGGAGAGTGAAATTTGCTGAGCAGCGCTGCTGGTCTGGCTAGCGGCTTTTAAAACGGCTTCCAGGTCTTGGTTAGTGCTAATGCTTGCCTCAACGCCTTGCTCAATAGAGGTAGCCCCTTTTTCGGAGGCCACCACCAAGCGATTAATCGCCTGCTGGATATCGTCGGTGTGTCCTTCGATCTCTTGAGTGGAGTCGGTCACACTGTCGGCCAAGCGGCGTATCTCATTGGCGACCACGGAGAAGCGTCGACCGGACTCCCCGGCGCTGGATGCTTCCAGGGCGGCATTGAAGGCGATCAGCTTGGTTTGGGCGGCCAGGGTGTTGATCAGCTCCATCACTTTGCTGATCTGCTTGGACTTCGCCCCCAGGGTCATAATTTCAGCAAGACTCTGCTCGCTGTCGCTGCGAATATCCTGCATTTTGGTCTGCAGTAGCTGCATGGCAGTGCTGCCTTTGCGACTACGTTCTAGGGTTTGGTTCGCCACATCCACCACCGACTGTGAATGGTCGGCAATTTGCGTCGATGACGTGGAGAGCTCCTCCATCGTGGAGGTGATTTCCGCCACAGAAGAAGCCATTTCTTCTACTGAGGCCGCCATGGTTTGGTTGGCCTCATGACGAATATCGCCACCCTGTATACCCGACAGGCCCGCTGTTTGGGCTAATCGGTCGGCGACCTGATTCAGCGCCAGCGCGTTGGTAGAGACGGCCGCAATAGCGCGAGAAAGTCGTTCAAGCAGCTGATTGGTTTGGTCGGCAAGGTCACCCAGCTCAGCACGGTCATCGGTTTCCACGCGGCGAGAAAGGTCCAAGCTGTGGGTGATCTCTTTCAACTGGCGCTGGAAGCGCGTGAGAGGTCGAATCAAACTGCCGGTTAACGGATAGAGCAAAACCAGCCCAGCGATCAAAATTAGCAAGCCCAGCTCAATGGAAGTAATGAAGCGGTCGCGAATACTGGTGGTGTACTCCTCTTTAGAGACTTCCACCATGAGAAAGCGCTGTAGCTCAGGTAGCCAGCGCGTGGTGACGAAGTAGTGTTGACCGTCGCGTTCTATTTCTCGCACGCGAAGTTCGCTATCGGTACGCAGTAACGTGGAGGATTCCTGGGTTCGTAACGCTGAAATACTCGTCTCATCACTGGTAATTAAGAACTCCCCCTCGGCGCTCAAAATGGACGCACGGCCTGTCTCGCCAAGGCGATAATCGGTAATTAACTGGGCCATGCGCGACAGGTTAAGCCCAGCACCCGCGACCACGATCGGCAGGTCATTCGCTACGGTTTCACGGCCCCGGAAGTTAACAAACACAAACGCCTCTTCAGGCGAAAAGTTGTCGCTATCTAAGTTCAGGTTGTGTTCGGCGCCGCTATTTAGGAACTCGTAGTACCAGTCGTCGTCTCCGCCTGACCGCTGAAGAGGGCGCTGTAAAAATTCGCCGTCACGGTATTGGAAATAAACGCTGCGCCCTGGGGACTGCGCCGCGATAAATAAGAGTTCGGTGTCTAGTTGGTTCATGTGGCGCTCTAGGTAGCGCGCTATATCCGGCTGCTGCGCTTCAGGTAGGCCATTTTGTACCCACTGCTCAATAAAATAACTGTTAGCTAGACTTTCGGACACTGCCAGGGCGGGGCTTAAGCGCAGGTTAATACGGTTAGCTAAGCCTTCTACTTGGGCAGGAAGCTCAACGTTCAGCAGGTTATCCAGACGTGCTTGGCTGTTCGTTCGTGCTTGTAAATAGAGTGCCAGCAGCATGGCCAGGGCCAGTACCGTGCCGAACGAAATAAACAGTCGTAGCCGTAATGGCAGGGTTTTCCAGCGCGCTGTCATTATCGCTATTGCTCCAAGTGAGACAAAAACTCTAAAAAAGGGAGAGATCTACTACGCTTTTACTAGCGTGCTTTTACCAGCGTATGAGGTCATTGCCAGTTCAGGCATGATAGCAATGATTGCAGCGGCTTTTGGTAGGAGTGTCCACTATTTGCATTAACGCTGTTCTGGCGCTGCGGGTTTATTTATACAAAGGTTGTTCGTAATTTTTGATATAAGTTAATATTTTGACAAAAGTGATACATGCACGTAGCCTGTTAACTAAATGGAACGATGATTTGCTAAGGAAGCATCATGTTGTCACTGAATTCACCCACACTTCTCACCGTGTTGCGAGGCATTGCGTCCCGCTACAGCAGCACGCAGAGCGATATGCTTCCTGCCGCCGGCACTCCTGAGCGGAAGGGGCTAGTGCATGCGGTTAAGCATTTCTTTGCATTAACCGATGTGTCTGCGCTGTCCGATGCTTCCATTACGTTAGAAGAGTGGGCAGATGCGTTAAGTGAGTGCGGTAACATCACACATCTACATCTTTTTGAGAGTGCTGGTGGCGGTGCTTTTAGCCACCAGCTACAGCGTCAGCACCGCTACAGCGCAGCGTCGCTTAGTCAGGAAGCCGAGGCGCTAAAAACGCTGTTGGTAGGTGATGCCCCCAGCCGCACACTCGTCAGTTGGCTATCGGCGCAAACCGCCACAGGCTTTATGCTGGGTGCTTTACTGCCGCAGTTAGCACACTGGCATTCCCGCTCCCTGTTTGATCACGCTAATGCCCTGTGGGAACTCAACGCGGGCGATATCATGGTCACCAGCGAAGACCGCTGGCGTCAGCTTGCTCAGCGGCTTCCTTCGTTGCCAATGAATATGACCGCCGTAGCAACGTCGCCGTTAGATAAGCAGACTTATCGGGCGCTGCTGACGAAAGGCGTTGCTCATATTATCGAGCTGCACTGTCAGCCCGGTTTAGGCATTTTAGCTGCGCGCCGCTCTCAGCAAGCGCCGTTTGAACTGCTCTCGCACTGGCATCCCACCGAAAGCGACGACTATCTGCTAAAACTGTCTAAAGGTGCGATTCCTGAAGAAGTGCAGCTTGCTGAGCCGCTGCGCTGGGTGGGCGCACGCCACTTCCAACTCAGCGATGTGTCTGCTTCGGTTGAAAAGCGTACCCTGGCTATCGAGAGCCACCTGCTCAGCACATCGCCGACATGGCGCGTGCCCTTCAGCGCGAATCGCCCCGGTGCCAGCGCCGCTTAATATGCCGGTGTCTGCGGGCTGTTAAACAATGGCGTGGGGAATAAAGCACGATGTATCTTTAGTGATACGCCCCACGTCCTCTCGAATGCCCATGCCACAGGCGCGATCGCCCACTACCCAGCTACCAATCAGCGCGTGTTTGTCGCCAAAGCGCGGCAGCGGGTGGTACGCCTGGCGTATCCACCGGTTATCAGTGTAAGGCCCGTCCACGCTCTCTTGCTGGCCGCTGGGCGTTATCAAACTGATATTGCTCCCTTCCCGTGAGAAAAACGGCTTGCGGACCCAGCCTGCTTCCAGCGGCGAGTGACTATCTTTTTCAAAATACGCCGGTAGCAGATTCGGGTGTCCTTCAAACTTTTCCCACAGCAGCGGCAGAATCCCTTTATTGGAGAGCACGGCTTTCCAGGGCGGTTCGAACCAGTGAGTGTTGAGCTGCGTGACCGCCTCGCCAAACGCTTCTACCGCCATCTCTTCCCATGGGTAGAGCTTGAACAGCGCGGTAATCGGCTGGTCATCCAAATCGACAAAGTGCTCGACTCCCTGCGCAACGCCAATGTCTTCGATGTAAATAAACGGCGCCTGTAAGCCTGCCTGCAGGGCGATATCCTGCAAGTAGCTGACGGTGGCGCGCTCCTCGTCGCTGCCTTTTACACAGGAGAAGTAGAGGGTGCGGTTTTCCAAGCGGTCGCCCAGATGCGCCATGGCATTGAGCAGGCGTTCTTGAATCGAGTTGTACTGGTCGGCATGGCGGGGCAGGATGCCTTGCTCAATGGCCTGCTCTAGCCACACCCATTGGAAAAAGCCCGCTTCATAGAGCGAGGTGGGCGTGTCGTAATTGAGCTCTAAAAGCTTCGCGGGGCCATTGCCTGAATAGGCAAAGTCCATTCGCCCATAGAGCGGCGGCTGCCCGGTTCGCCAGGAGTGGTGGATGATGTCCCACATATGCTCGGGGATTGCGAGGCGCTGCATTAAGGCATTGGAGTGGCAGACCTTATCGACCAGCGCCATACACATCTCGTGCAGCGCTTCGGTGGGCGCTTCGATCTCTTGCTCCACCTGCTCCAGGGTGAACTGGTAGTAAGCGTTCTCTTTCCAGTAAGGTTCGCCATCAATGGTATGGAAATGAAACCCTAGCTCTTTGGCCAGGGTTTTCCATTGCGGGCGTTCAGGAACGTTGATTCGCAGCATAGCGGCTCCGCAACGAGTGGCTAGGATCCCCAGGAGGCAGAGCGTGTACCCAGGCCGCGCCGAGTGACCGCTTGGCGGCTTTGCACCACGGAGCTGCGCATGGCGTCATTACGCTGATTAACGCGCTGGGTCGCTTGGCTGGTGGCGGTGTTCCAGTTGCCCTGGTTTTGGCGGTTGCGATAGACCGGCTCTTGGTACACCCGTTCAAAGGAGCGCCCTCGGCTGGTATTCGCCAGCATATTGCCGACCATATAGCCCATCATGGCGGGCATAAACCAACCACCGCCGCCGCCCGAGGCCTGGGCCTGCTCATCGGTGGGTGCCGCACAGGCGCCTTCGCCGTGTTCGGCTTCACAGGCTTCCAAGGTATCGAAGCGCGGCACGGACTCCAGAGAGGCGTCGTAGGCGTCTTCGCAGGCGCTGCGGGTGTACACGTTGGCCGCCACGCAATCCTCAACGCTTTGAAAGCTTTGCGGCTCATCAAAGCGAACATCGGTTAAGTGCTCATCTTCGGCTGGCTGGGTGCAGGCGGTCAAACCGAAGGCGCTCGCTCCCATCATCGCCAAAGAGAGGCGCGCGCTGCGCTTACGGCGGGGCAGGTGGGTAGGTTGGGTCTGCTTTTCCATGAGAGCGCTCCGTTACCAGGTCATTGAAGCCGCGTTGATCAAGCCCACGGTAATCGAGATGCTGCCCACCAGCGTGCCGTAAGCCTGGTGGCCTTCGGTGATGTGCTGAGACAAACTCTCTCCCTGACGGCGCAGGAACAGTTTCAAGCCAAAGAACGTGGCGATCTGCACTCCGAAGGCCACCACGCCCCACAGAATGAAGTCGATATAGCTAATAGAGTTGGCCATGGCGCTGTAGAGCGGCAATGTGAAACCCAGGATAGAGCCGCCGTAGGCTGTGGCGGCTGCCGCATTGCCTGCTCGAATCAACGCCCACTCGTGGTGCGGGGTCAGGCGGCTATAGCAGTACATAAAGGCCACCAGCAGCGCGAGCGCGCCCAGCAGGTAGGCAAAGAAAGACGGTAATCCCTGTAAATAGTGCAGCATGGCGATGGGCATCCTTGTAGTTAATGACGTGTGGTCAATAAGCAGTCGACATTGTGGCATAGCTTAGCGGAGTAGCGAGAATCGCAGGCTGTGTTTCTTTAAGTTGTTTTTCTGGTAGTTAAAAAACGTCTTTTTAATATTTTTATGCGACTAAAGACTAATAGATGAAACGTGTCACCTGCTTAGAATCCCGCGATGCTTGGTATTTTTACCTAAACTCACCGTGTCGTATCGCTTGATACCGCTCTTCGTGCCCCTGTTGGGCACCGCTTCAGACGCGACCGCATCGAAGGATCCTCCCCCATGCATGCCCTAACCCTGGCATCGTTTCTGTTCTTTACGGGCCTGGTGGCCTTTGTCACATGGCGCATCACGCGGCGTGATGACCACCGCAGTACCAGCGGCTATTTCTTGGCAGGCCGCACGCTGACTTTCCCGCTGATCGCGGCTTCCATGCTGATGACCAACCTCTCCACCGAGCAGATGGTGGGGCTGAACGGGTCCGCTTTTACTGATGGTTTAAGCGTCATGGCCTGGGAAGTGATCGCCGTGATTGCGCTGGTGGCGCTGGCGCTATTCTTCCTGCCGCGCTTTTTGAAAAGCGGCATTGCCACGCTGCCGCAGCTGCTGGCGATTCGTTTTGATACAGGCACGCAGCTGATTGCCAACGTTATCTTCCTGATTGCTTACGCGGTGGTGCTGCTGCCGATCATCCTTTACTCCGGGGCCATCGGCCTTCAGGGCATGCTGGACTTACAGGGCCTGACCGGCATTGAATCCAACACTGCGCTGCTCTGGGCGACGGTATGGGCGGTGGGCCTGATTGGTGCGGTCTACGCGCTGTTTGGCGGCCTGCGCACCGTAGCGGTATCGGACACCCTTAACGGGGTAGGCCTGCTGATCGGCGGCTTCGTGATCGTTTACTTCGGCCTACAGGCGGTGAGCGGCGGCACCGGCGTGATGGAAGGCTGGAATATCCTAAAAGAGAGCGACCCCAGCAAATTCAACTCCATGGGCGGCCCGGAACAGCAGGTACCATTCTCAACCATCTTTACCGGCGTGCTGCTGCTTCACCTCTTCTACTGGACCACCAACCAGCAAATCATTCAGCGCACCTTTGCCGCCAAGAACCTGGCCGAAGGCCAGAAGGGCGTCCTGCTCACAGGTTTTCTAAAGCTATTGGGGCCGCTGTATCTGGTGCTGCCCGGCATCATCGCCTACCACCTGTATGCCGACCAGGGTATTCGCGCGGACGAGGCATATGGCCACCTGGTATTCAACGTGCTGCCGCCCTACCTGACCGGCTTCTTTGCGGCGGTGATGGTCGGGGCGATTCTCTCCTCGTTTAACTCCGCGCTGAACAGCACCACGACGATCTTCAGCCTGGGGATCTACAAGGGCGTGCTGAAAAAGGACGCCACGGAAGAGCAGGTGGTGAAATCCGGCAAGGTGTTTGGCTGGATCATGGCGATTACCACCATGATTATTGCGCCGCTGCTGGCGGGCCAGGACAGCCTGTTCGGCTACCTGCAGAAGATGAACGCGATCTACTTCATCCCGATTCTTGCCGTGGTGCTGGTGGGCCTGCTGACAAAACGCGTGCCGCCCATGGCCGCGAAAGTAGCGCTGGTCGGCGGCTGTTTGCTGATTGCGGCGGGCTACTTCGTGCCGCCATTCAACAAGCTGCCCATGGTGATGCACGAGTTCCACTTCGTCGCTGCTGTGTTCGTGCTGCTGGTGGCGGTCATGCTGGTGATCGGTAAGCTGCGCCCCCGCGCTACGGACTGGGTGCAGGAAGACTCCGGCGATGTCGACCTCACCCCGTGGAAAGGCGCGGTGCCTACCGGTATCGTGCTGGTGGTGTTGGTGGTGATCATGTACGCCTCCTTTGCAGGCGGCTAGGCTCTGTCTGAAAACTTGCTACGCTCGATCATACGGCGTTAAAAATCGGCTCAAAGTACTCATTTACAACATGTAAACTCCGTCTTTTCGCCGACTTTTGCCTTGTCTGGTCTTCGCTCGCCGACTTTTCCGGCAGAGCCTAATCACGCCAGCGTTTAAAAGCAGCATTTGAGAAAAAACAGCCACGCCCCGCTTTGCGGGGCGTGGCTGTTTTTGGTGGGGTGTTTTTAACGAATCGGCTAAGCGGCGTGGTAGGTGGTGTCGAAGCGTTTGCGCAGCTCGTTCTTTTGCACTTTGCCCATGGTGTTGCGCGGCAGTGAGTCGACAAAAAAGACCCGCTTCGGCTGCTTGTATTTAGCCAGCCGCCGCGCTAAATGATTCAGAATGGCGGCTTCATCCACCTGCTCCCCTGGCTGGGGCACCACCACGGCGGTGACGCCTTCGCCGAAGTCTGGGTGGGGCAGGCCAATCACGGCAGATTCCGCCACCTGCGGCAGCTCATCGATCACCTGCTCCACCTCTTTGGGGTAGACGTTATACCCGCCGGAAATCACCAGATCTTTATCCCGACCGACGATATGCACGTAGCCTTGCTCATCGACCATGGCGAGATCGCCGGTAATGAAAAAACCATCTTCCAGCAGCTCTTCACGGGTCTTTTCCGGCATGCGCCAGTAACCAATGAACACGTTCGGGCCGCGAATTTGCAGCATACCAATCTCGCCCTGCGGCACTTCTTCACCGGTGTCCCGGCTGGTAATGCGCATCTCGACGCCCGGCAGCGGCATACCCACGGTGCCCGCTCGGCGTGCGCCGGTGTAGGGATTGGAGATGTTCATATTGGTTTCGGTCATGCCATAGCGCTCAAGAATGGCGTGGCCGGTTTTGGCCTCGAAGGCTTCGTGGGTTTCTGCGGTGAGCGGTGCCGAGCCCGAGACGAACAGCCGCATATGGGCGGTGACCTCGGGGGTGAGGCGCGGGTCTTGAACCAGGCGGGTATAGAACGTCGGTACGCCCATCATCACGCTGCCGTTGGGCAGCTCATCGAAAATCACATCGGCATCGAATTTAGGCAGAAAACACATGCTGGCGCCTGCCATCAGCGTGACGTTGCACGCCACGAACAGCCCGTGGGTATGAAAAATAGGCAGCGCGTGGATCAGCCGATCTTCAGCGCTAAAGTGCCAAGACGAGACCAGCGTTTCCGCGTTAGAGGCGAGGTTGCGATGGGTCAGCATCGCGCCTTTTGAGCGGCCTGTCGTGCCCGAGGTGTATAGAATCGCCGCTAAATCTCGCTCGCCCAGCGTGACGATGTCGTTTCTGGGGTCACTTTGCTGCGCTTTCTCCATCAGGCTGCCATCGGCATCGGTGCCTAAGGTTTCGACCGCCGGGCAGCCGGTATCGCTGGCAATGGCGCGGGCGGTGTCGATATCAGAAGGCCTGCACACGAACAGCGCGGGCTCGGCGTCTTTCAAAAAATAGCGGATCTCATCGCCTGTGTAGCCGGTATTGAGCGGTAAATAGACGCCGCCGATACGCAGGCAGGCAAGGTAGAGCAAAATGGCTTCCGGGCTTTTATCCACCTGCACCGCCACGCGATCACCAACGCTAACGCCTAGCGAGGTTAGCGCACCGGCCAACTGGGCACTTTCATTCAGCGCGTCTTGGTAACTGTAGTGGCGGCCCTCACGGGTGGTAATAAAGGGGGCGTTGCCACGCTCGCGCATGCGCGCGGCAAAGGTATCAAATAAGTTGTGGTTCATTTGGTGGTCTCTCCCTTGGCCAGCTTGCGGGCGCGGCGAGCCAGGTCGCGCACCTCGCTTGAACAGGCAACGGTGGCCTTTGCGGTATAGTTTTCGTGATTGCGCTCGATATCATCGAGCACGTAGAGGTAGTTCACCATCAGCCCTGCCGCTTGCTTCATCCCTTTGGCAGACACATCGCCCAGCCAGTTGATGCGATGCAGCTCGGCACCGTTGCCCAAGTGGAAGCGGGCCACCGGGTTCAGCGGCAGGCCATGGCGGCTTTTCTGATCGACCAGGTAGTGGGCAGCGAGCGGGCGAATGGCAGTTTTGAGCCGCTCTTCGCGGACTTTGTCCTGCTGCCAGTTTGGCGTCGCTAGTGCGTCCAGCGCTTCGCGAATCGTGTCGGGCCACTGGGTATTTTGCTGCTGCTCTTCCAGCCACTGGGCAAAACCGGGCACCGGCGAGAGGGTGACGAAGTGCTTGAGCTGGGGCAGCTCCTGGCTGAGTTCCTGCACCACCTGCTTGATCAAAAAGTTGCCAAATGAAATGCCGCGCAGTCCGGTTTGGCAGTTGCTGATACCGAAGAAGGCCGCGGTATCGGCATCATCGGGGTCTGCCAAGCCATCCTCAACGCCTGCCAAAATGGGTTGAATGCGGCTGGGTAGCCCTTTGTGCAGCGCGACTTCCACGAAAATGAGCGGTTCGTCGCCAATCGCGGGGTGAAAAAACGCGAAGCAGCGGCGGTCTCGGGCATCCAAGCGCCGCCGCAGGTCGTTCCAGTCCTGAATTTCATGCACCGCTTCATAGCGGATGATTTTTTCTAGAATGGAAGCAGGCGTGTTCCAGTCGATCCGCTTGAGCATCAAAAAGCCGCGGTTAAACCAGGAGCCAAACAGGTGCGCAAAATCATCATCGATGGGCGCTAAGTTAGGCTCCTCGCGCAGCAGCTGCAGCAGATCTTCACGCATTTTGACGAGGTCGTAAGTACCGTCGGTGGCGAGGTTCAAGCGCCTAAACAGCTCCTGGCGACGCGGCTCACAGGCTTCAAACAGCGCCTGCAGCGTGTGGTTGTCGCGGGCCTGTTGATAGGCCTGGTAGGCGCTATCGATCTGCTGGGGCTCAGCGGCAAAGTCGTCGGCTAGGCGCTGAAAAAACTGGCGTTTTTCCCCTTCCGACAGCCGCTGGTAAATCGCCAGTGCGCGGCTGGCCAGCGCAATGCTGGAGGCTTCGCCGTCACTGGCCAGCAGCGCTTGGCAGGCCTTGACCAACTGATTATGGTCGGGTGTCAGCGTTTCCGGGTGCTTGCGCCGTAACAGCGCGTCCCGCTGGGTGATGCTGTTAAACATCTCTTGGAGAAAGGTCATGTTCATGATGCGTCCCCCTTTAACCCATGATCAGGTTCGGTAGCCATAGCGCAATCCCCGGAAACAGGCAGAGCAGCAGAATGCCCAGCACCATACACAGCGCATAGGGCAGGCTGCCCATCAGAATATCCCGCAGCGAGATATCGGGGGCGATGCCTTTGATGATGAACAGGTTAAGCCCCACCGGCGGCGTGATCAGGCCAATTTCCAAGTTGATGGTGAGAATGACCGCGAACCAGTAGGGGTCGAAGTCCGCCGCCAAAATGATCGGCAGCAGAATCGGCGCGGTCATCACGATGACCGCCACGGGGGGCAGAAAGAACCCCGCGACCAACAAGAACAGGTTGATAATGCCCATCAGCACCCAGCGATTCACTTCTAAATCGGCAATGGCAGCGGCCACGGTTTGGGTGATGAACATCGACGAGAGCGCGTAAGCGAACACCTCGGCGGTGGCGATCACTAGCATGATCATCACGCTTTCCCGCAGCGAGTCGCGCATGATCAGCTTGATGGGGCCAAGCTGCCACATGCGGTAAATCACAATCGCCAGCGCCAAGCAGAGAAACGCCCCCACGCCTGCGGCTTCCGACGGGGTCGCCACGCCGCCGTAAAGCGCAAATAGAATACCCGCGACCACACCCAAGAAGGGCAGCACCCGCACCAGCGCCTTCATGTTGCTATCGACGTTCTGCTTGATGTTCTCCTTCAGCTTTTCAGCAGAGGCCGCCAGCGGGTTGTTGTAACCCCCGGCCATCTTGCAGGCGATCATGGTCCAGATCATAAACAGGCCCGCGAGCATAAAGCCCGGCACCACCCCGGCAATAAACAATCGTCCAATCGAGGTTTCGGTCGAGATGCCGTAGATAATCATGGTGACCGAGGGGGGAATCAAAATCCCCAGCGTGCCGCCCGCCGCGATACAGCCCGCCGCCACGCCATCCGGGTAGCCACGGGTGCGCATTTCAGGAATGCCCATTTTGCCGATGGCGGCGCAAGTGGCCGGGGAGGAACCCGAGAGCGCAGCGAAAATAGAGCAGGCACCGATATTAGAGACTGCCAGGCCGCCGGGCAGGCGGCCCATCCACAGGTCTAGCGAGCGGTAAAGATCGCGCCCGGTAGGTGAGGAGGCCACCGCCGCGCCCATCAAAATGAACATCGGGATGGCCACAAAGCCAAACTCTGCGATGCGATCAAAAAATTTTTCGCCAAAGTAGGTAAGTTCCGGCAGGCCCCGGTCGTACAGCAGCGCCAGCAGTGAAACACCGCCGAGTGCGAACGCAATCGGGGTACCAATCGCCATCAGCACGATTAAGCCAATGGCCACGATAATGCCAAGCGTAATGGGATCCATGATTAGCCCTCCCCGCGCATAATTTCAGCCACGTATTGCAGCGAGAGCAGCGTGGCCCCCACGGCCATGGGCAGAATGGCGGGCCATAGCGGCGGGTTCCACACCGAGCCAGTGGTCCATTCGCCGTGCAGCGCTTCAAAGACATACACCCAAGAGGCGTAGGCCAACGCCGCGCAAAAGAGCAGGCCAAACAGCGATGCCACCAAATACATGGCTTTTTTGGCCAAGCCACCGAGGGCATCTGGCACGATGGTGATCGCCACATGGCCACCGGTCATCAGTACGTAGGGGCTGCCCATCAGCATGGCCCCGGTCACGGAGAAAATCGTGAATTCGGTCTGCCAGCTTGTGCTCATGCCCAAGGCGTAGCGGATAAAGACCATTTGGCAGATCACCAGAACGCCTGCCACAAACATGGCGCAGGCGAGGTAAGCCGACGCGCGCGACAGCGTATCCATCAAGCGGATATAGCCGCCAATAACCCCGCTGCGTACGGCAGGGGGGTGAGTGGTTGAAGTTGCCATAGTTCCCTCGTCAAGCTCAGCAAGCAGCGGACAAACGTGGCCACTCAGCGAGTGGCCAACACGGTCAATGGGGGCGCGCCTTACTCGACGGCAAGCGCTGCGTCGATAATGGCCTGACCGTTGGGAACGTTATCGGCAAAGTTTTTGTAGGAGGTTTCGCGGGCAATCTCAAGCCAGGCGTTGTAGTCATCCTCGCTCATACTGACCACCTCGACGCCGTTCTCCTCGTACACGTCGACCATCTGCTGGTCGATGGCAGCCGCTTCTTCCGCGAAATAGACCTCGGCGGCCTCACCGGCCTCCATGAGCGCGGCTTGCTGCTCCTCGGTCAAGCCTTGCCACACCTGCTCAGAGATCAGGATGGGCTCGTACATAAACCAGAGGGCGTAATCGCCGGGTTCCGTCAAGCACTCCACCTGTTCGTAAAGGCGGAAGGAGATGAACGACATAGAGGAGGTGTTGGCGGCTTCCAGCACGCCGGTTTGCATGGCGGTATACACCTCGGAGGAGGGCATGGAGGAGATCGACGCCCCGGCCGCTTCCAGCATCTCTTCAAATGCAGGGCCAGCGGCGCGGATGTTTTGACCCGCCACCGTTTCCGGAGAAGTGATGCACTGCTCGCTAGAGGCAAAGCCACCGGAGAGCCACGCATCGGATAATACCCGCGCCCCGCCTTCCAAGATGACGTCTTTGATCATCGTCATGTATTAGGAGTCGTTCAGCCGCTGGGCGTGGGCCTGGTTACGCACCAAGCCCGGCATCAGCGTGGCCGAAAATTCCGGGTGGCGGCCACTAGCGTAATCCAACGGCAGCGAGGTGATGTCCAGGCGGCCGCGGGCGATGGCGCCCCACTGTTCGCGCGCTTTGAATAGCGACTGGCCTGGGTAGACTTCGATGGTTAAACCGACATCCGCATCGGCGACATGGCGTGCCATCATCTGCACCATTTCATCGCGAATATCGCCCTGGCCCCCGGGGAACTGGTGCGAAGCGCGTAGGACGGTGTCCGCATTGGCGTGGGAGGCTGCAATAGCGAGGCCCAGGGCCGCAGCGGTGGGCAGTAAGAAGCGTTTCATGTGGCGTCTCCAACAGTTGTTGTTGTGTGTTTGGATTAGCGTTGTGTGTTTATCAGGCGATCTGATATATATTTCAATAGCGGTTATGTATGCTAATGTCAAATTTATGCCATATTTATGTCATAGCCTGCGGCGTTACCGAAGGAGGTCAGTCATGGCGGATACGAAGCGTTCCAACGCACAGCGGCTAAGGGATTCTTTAGAGGATGACATCATCAACGGGCGGCGCGCCCCCGGCGAGCGGCTAGACCCGGAAGCCCTTGGCCAAGAGTTCAATGTGTCGCGCACCCCAGTGCGTGAGGCGTTTCAACAATTGGTGGCCAGCGGGCTGGTCACGGTCTCGCCGAAGAAAGGCACGTTCGTTGCAAAGGTGGGTATCGATCAGCTAATCGAAATGTTTGAAGTGATGGCAGAGCTTGAAGGCATGTGTGGCCGCTTGGCCGCGCGGCGTATCAGCGAGCCAGAGCTGGCGGCGCTCAAGGCCGCACACAAGCGCTGCGAAGCCGCCGCCCTGGCGGGCGACACCGATGAGTACTACTACGAGAACGAAGCCTTCCATGACTGTATCTACACCGCCAGCCACAACACGTTTTTAGCCAGCGAAGCCCGCCAACTCAAGCAGCGCTTAAAGCCTTACCGCCGCTTGCAACTGCAGGTCCGCCAGCGCATGCACAACTCGCTCCATGAGCACCAAACGATCGTCGACGCCATCGAGCAAGGCGACGCTGCCCAGGCCCAACAGGCGCTTTGCGACCACGTGTTGATTCAAGGCGAGCGCTTTAGCGACTTCGTTTCCAGCGTGCGCCGCATGGAAGCGCCGATGGAGCGCACGGGCTAGCGGCCAGTAGTGTTAAAAATCCCCTGGTGCGCACTGTAGGCAGGTCAGCCCGAGTGCGCGCCACTGAGCGACGACGGCATCGCGGTCATCCAGCACGAGCCAGGGTGCGAAGCCGTCGCTGTGCATTTGGTTCAGTAGCGCTGATTTCACCTCTTCGTCATCCACATGGTCATCGCCTTCCGGGCGTAAGTACATGGCGTCGAAAGGAATGTCATGGCGGGTGAGCCATGCGTGGGTGTGCTCTCGGTGGCTGTCTGGGCGGCCGCTGCAGATGACGATGTGCTGGCCTTGGGCTTTGAGCAGCTTGACCAGCCGGGCGACGGGCTCAATCACCGGCGCGTTCGCCATGTGAGCAAAGAAAGGGTCCCACTGTTTAGCGGGGCCAAGTACCCACTCGTAGACATCGGCAGGGTGAAACTCGGCTAGCGTGCCGTCGACATCAACAATGACTGCGTTCATAAACATGTTTCCTAATGTGTTAACAGAAGTGAAGAGAGCGGGCGCGCCGCTGACGGGGCGTTTAGCGAAGGCTGCGTGATGAACCGTTTGCCCAGCAAATCACGCCAAGCGACCTCAGCATCGGCATGGAGCGAAGTAAATAGCGGTGCCACTTGGGCCGCCTGGAGCTGGTTGGCCAGGGCCACCAAGTGCGAGGCGCGTAAATGCACGTTCCAACGCTGCCAAAGAACCTCGCCAGCGGCGAGCTGTTTGCGACGCTGTGGGGTTAAATAGCCGGTGTGGAGCAGGCGGTGATGCGGCCAATCGGCAGGGTTATCACCACGATCGCTAACCAGCCAAAGCGCCGGGTGGCGGGCATTGGGGCGTTTTAAAACCGCCTGGATAGCCTCGTTTAACCCTTCACGGCGAAGGTCATTGGGCAGCGCGAGTAGGGCGGTCAGGTTATCGCGAATGATCGGGTCAATCGCCAAGGGAAGGTGGCGTTGATCCGCCTCTTCCATCAGCCATAGCGCCATTTCCAGGGCGCGCCCCGTTTCCGGTACCGGCAGCACCAGAGGGTGGTCTAACGCTTTGCCAATGGCGTGGATGCACTGCGCTTGGGGCTGGTCGTAGCGGCCGTAGGAGGCATCCAGCAGCGCCGTGTGTGCGGGTGGGGGCGTATCCAACGGAAACAGGCGCGACTCAAAACAGGCATCGCCGCTGTAGAAAATACCGCCTGCAACGTCGAGATGCAGCCAGACGCCGCCTAGCGAGTGGCCCGCTTGCCCGGTGGTCACTGCAATCCCTTCGACGTTAATACGACCCCGATAGGGCAGTGGCTGCCACGCCCGTTGTGGGGGCAGCGCCTTGGCGACTAACGGCGTGCAGTAAAGCGGTATCTGCGCAGGCAGTTCCGCGACACCGCCAATGTGGTCCACGTGGTCATGGCTGATCAATACGGCGTCTACGTCCAGCCCGCGTGCCCAGGTAATCGGCTCGCCGGGGTGCAGTGCGCCTCCGGCATCCAGCAGCAGGCGTTTGCCTTGCGCTTCCACTACGATAGCTGCCGGCCCTTTGCCGCCCAGCCCGCTGAGGATCTGAATCGTGGCGCTCATTGGTCAGGCTCCAAGCACCAGCCTTCCAGCAAGCGCACCGCGACGTGCTGGCCCTCGTTGAGCGCGGTGTGATGATAGGCCAGCAGCGCTTCTCCCGTGGATAAGCGCAGGTGTAGCTCATAGCGTTCACCGCGAAAGGTGAGCCGCTCCACACGTCCGGTTAAGTCGTGAGAGTTAGGCGAGTGCGCGGACGGTTGTGCAGGGGAGTCTGCCTCAATACGGATATGTTCAGGACGTACCAAAACGGGCTGAGTGCGCGCCGTGAGCGGCGCGGCCAAGCCTTGCATCAGCGCTGATTCACTTAGTCGCTGGCCCGGTGCGCCGCCTGCGACCTTTAGCTGGCTACCTTGGCCGATAAATCTAGCCACCCATTCGCTACGTGGCTCTCGGTAGAGCGTTTCAGGCGTCGCCCACTGTACCAACGCGCCGTCACGCATCACCGCAATGCGGTCCGCCATTGCCATGGCTTCGCTTTGATCATGGGTCACGTACACCATGGTGGCTTGGGTGCGGCGGTGGAAGTCGACAAAGCTGTGCTCCATAGAGGCGCGCAGGTTGCGGTCTAGGTTGGCGAGCGGCTCATCGAGCAGTACCACGTCTGGATCGGTGACTAGGCAGCGCGCCAGCGCCACCCGCTGGCGCTGGCCACCGCTGAGTTCCTGTGGAGCGCGCTGGGCGTAGGGGGTAAGCGCCACCTGCTCCAGCGCGTGGGCGACCCGGCGCTGATACTCGCTGCCCTGAACGCGGCGCAGTTTCAGCGGGTAGCCCACGTTGTCGGCCACGCTCATGTGCGGCCAGAGGGCGTACGACTGAAACACCATGGCCATGTTGCGCTGTTCAGGGGGCACATGGTGCTGGTCGCTGGCGAGTAGCGTGCCGTTGAGCGTGAGGGTGCCGCTGCTGATCTGCTCAAACCCCGCCAGCATCCGCAGCATGGTGGTTTTGCCGCAGCCGCTGGGACCGAGTAGGGCCACAAACTCGCCGGGGGCAATCTCCAGTGACAGATCATCAACCGCCCGGTGATCGCCAAACTGCTTGGTCACACGATGAATAGCTAGCCCTGCCACGGCACGACTCCTTTAGGTAGACGCGGGGCCAGCAGGCTGAGCGATAGCATCAGCGAGGCGACCATGATCACCACCAGCACGGAGACTGCCGATGCCAGCACGCTCTCACCGCCCTCGTCTAGGTTGAAAATCAGTACGCCCAGGGTTTCATTGCCGGCGCTCCAGAGCAGCGCGGAGACGGTCAGTTCATTCACTGCTAGCAAAAATACCAGCAGCCCACCGGCAAACAGCGAGGGCGCAATCAGCGGTAAAAGAATGGTAATGAGCCGACGCCAGGGGCCTGCGCCCGCCAGCTGAGCGGCTTCTTCCAGGGAGGGATCTAGCTGGGCCAAGCTGGCGCTCAACGGTTTCAGGCAGACCACCAAAAAGCGCGCCAGATAGGCCACAAAGATCAATCCGAGCGTGCCGTAAAGCGCTAGGTTGATGAGCGGTAACGGGCGGACAAACAGTAAAATACAGGCAATTGCCAGTACCACGCCGGGCAGCGCGTACGGCAGCTCAATGGCGCTAAGGGTGAGCTGCTGCAGGCGCGGTGGAAGGCGCTGTAAACGGTAAGCGAGCGGTAGGCTGCATAGCATCAGTACCAGCGCGGCACCGCCCGCCAGCCAAAGACTGTTACGCACCGCACGCCAGGTGGCTCCTTGACGGCCAATCACTTCGTGATAGGCATTGAGTGTAATGGACTCAACGCTCAATGGCACGCCCATGGCAGGCACTAAAGAGCTCACCACCAGCGCGGCTAGCGGCGCGACCAGGATCACCAACAGTACGCCGACCAGCAAAGCCGTCACGAGGGGGCGATAGCGGCCTAGCGAAAAATCGTGGGCGCGGCCGCTATGGCCGCCTAACCCAAAGCGGCTGCGGTTCATCCAATACTGCTGCAAGGCCACGCCTGCCAGCGCCAGGATGCCGATCAACAGAGAAAGCGCCGCCATCTCTGCCAGTACGCCGGTGCCAAAGCTGGCCATGCGCTGGTAAATCAGCGTGGGCAGCACGTAATAACCGGCGGGAATGCCCAGCATCGCGGGAATACCAAAGTTACCCAGGCTGGAGATAAACGCCATGGCGGCCCCTGCAATCAGGCCGTGGCGGGTGATGGGTAGAATAATATGGCCCCATACCTGAGTTTGGCGCGCGCCGCTGATGCGCGCGGCTTCAATCAATTCACGGGGTAGGGACAGCAGGGACGTGCGTAGCGCCAAAAACACCAGCGGCGCACTCTGGATGCCCAGCAGTAGCGCAATACCCTCTGCGGAGTAGAGCGGCTGCGGGCTGCCTAGTGGCGGGGCCATGCCGATGCTTTTTAACAAGGGGCTGGCGGGGCCAAACAGCTGTAGCCAGCTCAGGGCGGTGACCTGGGGCGGGATCATCATGGGCAGCATAAAGCAGAACACCAGCCACGCTTTGCCGCGCATGTCCGTCAATGTGATCACAAACGCGAATAGGCTACCCAGCACCAGCGCAATCAGCATACCGAGGCCCGAGGTATACACACTGTGCCACAGCGCACGCCACGTGCTGGCAGCGTTGAGCACCTTCCACAGCGGCGCTTGGCTACCCTGGCCAAGGTCGCTCAGTGCCTCGATGAGCAGCCGCACACTGGGCGCGAGGCTGAGCAGTACGATGAGCAGGGTGATCAGGCTAAGCAGCCAGCGATGCTGGCTGCCAAGGTTGAGCGAAGGGGTCATGGTTAGCCGCCGAACAGATCGCTAAAGCGCTGCTTGAGCGTCTCTTCCTGTTCGAGCGCCTGCTCGATATCCACCGGCATGAGGTTGATCGTGCTGCGCTCAGGGAAGCCTTCTGGCGGCGTCACATCCGGGTGAGCAGGCAGGTAGCCCTGCTGGCTCACCAATTCTTGCCCCGGCTGGGAGAGTACAAAGTCGACAAATTTCTGAGCGGCGTCTAGGTTCTCAGCCTCTTGCATGATGGCCACGGGCTCGGTGACGGCGCTCACGCCCTCTTCAGGGAACACAAACGCCACGGGCGAGCCTTTCGCAGCTTCGCGGATGGGCAGAAAATCCACCACGATGCCGTAGGGCTTGGTGCCCGCGGCCACCGCATTGAACACGCCGCCGTTACCGCCCTGTGCTTCCGTGCGGTTGGCCTGTAGTGCCTCGTAGTAGTCAAGCCCTAATGCCTGGTTTTCACCGATGGCTGCCATATGAATCAGCGCCGCGCCGGAGTACAGCGGGCTAGGCATGGTGATGAGGCCTTCGTACTCAGGGCCGGTCAGGTCTTCCCAACGTTGGGGCTGCTGCTCGGCGCCGGTGTTGTAAACGATACCGGTGGTGATGAGCTTGGTGCCGTAGAAGTAGCCTTCTGGGTCGTAAAGCGCTTCGTCGTAGGCATCGCGCTCAGGGCTGAGGTAGGGCTGCAGATGGCCCTCTTGTTTCAGCGAGGTCATGGTCATGCTATCGGCAATCAGCAGCACATCAGGGTTGCTGACACCGGCAGCCAGCTCTGAACGCAAGCGTGTCATCAGGCGGGTGGTGCCATCGCGTACCCACTCCACTTCAATCTCCGGGTAGGCGGCTTGGAACGCATCGACCGTTTGCTGGGCATCGCTATTGGGTTGGCTGGTGTAGAGCACCAGCTTGTCATCAGCGAGCAACGACGTGGAGAGGGCAATGCTTGCGAGAGTCACGGCGGAACACAACGAGCGCTTCAACATCGGGAAAACCTCCAGTAGGTGAACAGCCACCACACTACTGTCATCGGCTTACAACATCGTGACACTACGCTTTCGTTTGATGTCGGTTAGATTTCGCTGGCGGGAAATTTTTTTTCGTTTTTCCAGCAAGTACGATAAAAAGAAAGGTAGGTACAGCATGAACGTGACAGAAAGGCGGCGTGCCGTGTTGGCGCGCGTGCGGGAAGAGGGGCGGCAAACGCTGGCGGCGCTTGCCCATCACTTTGGCGTCTCCGTGCAAACCCTGCGGGGGGATATTCGCGTCTTGGCTGAGCAGGGAATGATTCTGCGCCGCCACGGCGAGGTGATGCCCTTTCCCGATCAAGAGAATGTGGGCTACGACCAGCGCCAAATCGTCAATCAGGAAGGCAAACGGCATATTGCACGGCAGGCGGCGGCGTTGATTTCCAATCACCAGTCGCTCTTTTTGGGGACGGGTACGACGGTAGAGCAGCTAGCCGACGCGCTGCGGGACAAGCAGGGGCTGCAGATTATGACCAATAACCTGCATGCGTTGATCAAGTTATGCGCGCTGGAGTGTGAGCTGGTGGTGGCCGGAGGCCGCGTACGCCGCCGTGATCAGGATGTGATTGGTGGCGACGCCTGGCGTTTTTTTCAGCGTTATCGAGTGGATGTCGGCATTGTCTCTGTGGGCGGTATGGATAGCCACGGCCAGCTCTACGACTATAACGACGACGAAGTCATGGCCCGCGAGGCGCTGCTGGCCCACGCGGCGTACCGAGTTCTAGTGCTGGATAAGACCAAGTTCGACCTACCGCTGCGCTGCGCCGCCGGTTCGCTGGCGGATTATCACGCGGTAATTACCGACAGCCCGCTGCCCGATCGTTTAAGAAGCCCGTTAGCTGCCCAGGGCGTGCGCTTTATGAGCGGAGGTTAGGCATCGTGCTGCTCATCTGGCAGCCGCTTGAAATAGATGTAGCGGTGCAGGCGGATAGCTGGGCGCATCAGCAGTTGCAGGCTGCCAATCACAAATAGCCAGACGCCGATGGTTTTGACAGTACCATCAAAAAAGAAGCAGACGCTGCCAATGGCAAACCACAGCCCCAGCATAAAATCGTTGAGAATACTGAGTACTTCGTAACGGCGGTGAATCACCAGTTCCTCACGCCCCATGATGAAGGTCAGATCGTTCCCGTGCGCGGTAGTATGGCGGGTCATGTCGGCTCCTTTGTGAACAAATGCAAACTATGGACACCATTTTGAAATGGTGTTTCTAGACGGTTGTAAGTGCCCAACAAAGTAGATTAACTAAAGCAGCAGAGCGAGCCTTGGTGCTTGTTTAACGATTAACGGGCTTTATCAAGTCACGTTGCCTTCGCCGCTTGGTTGAGAGGCGTTGTTACTCCGTGAGGTATGAATGACCAATGACTCTTTAACCAGCACCATTGAGCATGAGTTAGCCCACCCCAGATGGCATCTGCGTTTTTCGGAGGTTTTAGAAGCGCGCTTTGAAGCCGATATAAAACCCCAGCGAAATCGTAACATGGTGGTGGCAGGGCTGGTCGCTGCGCTGATTTACAGCCTATTTCTTATTAATGACTATAGCTTTCGGCCTAATGAGTTTTGGCTCTCTGTCGTGCTCAGAGGGTTGGTGGTTGTTCCGTTTGGGTTACCCATTTTGTGGGCTGTTTATAGCGGAGTGGCGGGTAATAAGCGCGAGTTGCTGATGGCGAGCACCGTGGTAGTTGCTATGCTGGCTTCTTGCTTGATTTTTATCTCATCGAAGTCGCCTTACTCCTATCTAGATATCTTTTCGTTTGGGCTTATATTAGTTGTAGGTAATGTTCTATATTCGTTGCGCTTTCCATATGCGTTGGCTTCATCGCTGATCAGCGTAGCCATCATGGTGTACTTCGTTGTGGGCTACGAACCGATGCCCATTGAGGTCAAGCGGCTGGCGATTTTTACCATAGTTGCCAAAGCGATCTTTACTCTGATCGCCAACTATCGGTTGGAAGCGAGCGAGCGCAAAGCCTACCTGCTGTTGTTGGGAGAGACCCATCGAGCCGGGCATGCGCTGCGCAGTAACGCGGAGCTATCCAAACTGTCGTTGACCGACCCGCTCACAGAGTTAGCCAACCGCCGCCAGTTCGATACCCTGTTTAACCACTATTGGCAGCAGGCCGTGGAAGAGCGCGTCACCATTGGCCTGATGGTCATCGATATTGACTGCTTTAAAGCCTATAACGACCACTACGGCCATTTGCAGGGCGATCACTGCTTAAAGCAGGTAGCGGCCACCCTGCAGGCCAATGCTAGCAACGCTTGTGTGGTGGCGCGTTTTGGCGGTGAAGAGTTTGTGGTGCTGAGTATAGGGCAGTCGCATGAGGCAGTGCTGGCACATGCTGAGCAACTGAGACAAGCGGTGGAAACGCTACAACTGCCGCACCATGGAGGCACGGAACTGGCCTGCGTCACCATCAGTGCGGGCGTGGCTGTTCTTCGACCTAAGCCGGGGGTTAACGCCCCTCAGCTGTTTAGAGCCGCCGATCAGGCGCTTTACGAGGCCAAGCGCCAAGGGCGTAACCGGGTGGCGATGATCAATTCGCTGGATGCGCTGAGCGGCGATGGCTTAGGTAGATCAATACAATAGCCAACAGCAAGAGCGCCATCGCCACGTAGCGTGAACCATCCAACGCACGTTCGGCGTTATTGAGCCAGCCAAAGTGATCAATTAATAAGCTCATCAACAGCTGGCCGGAAATCACCGAGACCGTCGCTGCCGCCGTACCAACACGGGGCACTGCAAACACAATCGCCAGCATATATACCACGCCAAACAGCGCACCAGTCAGCTGCCACTTGGGCACGCTAAACAGAGTCGCGTCGTGGGACGGCTCAAAAAACAGCACCAGTAAAAAGGTCAGCACGGCACCCACGGCAAAGGTCAGCCAAGCGCTTTCCAGTACGCCGGTATGCGCACCTAAGCGGCCATTGATCGATGATTGAGCGGCCAAGACCGCGCCGCCTGCTAGCAGTAGGGCAAATACGATGGGTAAAAGCATAGTGTCTCTCCTGTTACATCAACCAAAGCGCGGCAAGAATCATGGCAAGAGCCCCTAAACGGTAGCCATCCACCTGGCGACGTTCGCTGCCGAGCCAGCCAAAATGGTCAATGGCTAAGCTGGCCGCTACCTGGCCGCACAAAATGCCGACCATGGTCATGCCGACGCCTACCAGCGGGGTGGCCAACGTTAAAATAATGACGTACATCGGCCCTAACACGCCGCCGGTTAACAGCCAGCGCGGCTGTTTGAATAGCGCGCCCAACTTGCGCTTGGGCGAAAACAGCAGCGCCAGTGATAGCAGCAGCGCCCCGACCATAAAAATGGAGAGCGTGGCGGAAAGGTGACCCACCTGCTCGCCAAGCGGCCCCAACAGCCCCGCTTCAACGGATAGCCCCATACCGGCGATCAGTACGCCTAGCAGAATCAGTGCGTGTTGCATGTGTTGCTCCCCTCTTATGAAGAGGCAGCACTCTAAAGAGGAAGCCTTATTGCTACAATGCGCTAAAAAGGCAAAGGACTATTGCACTTTGGACAACTCGGTTCGACTCCTAGCGCTGCGCCTGTTTGTGCGCGTGGCCGCCAGCGGCAGCTTTTCGGAAGCGGCGCGTTACTACGGGCTGCCGACCTCTTCTTCGTCGCGGCATATAGCTAGCCTGGAGCGGGCGCTGGGCCAGCGATTGCTCTATCGCCATACGCGGGCAGTGAAACTCACCGAGGCAGGCGAGCGCTATTTCCACGAAGTGCGCGATGCGCTGGCGCGATTAGAGCTAGCCACCGAGCAGGTGATGGGCGGCGCGCAGCATCCCCAAGGTGTGCTGCGCATCAACGCGCCCGTGGCGTTTGGGCGGCGCCATATCGCGCCGCACTTGGCGCGGTTTCAGCAGCAGTTCCCAAATATTCAGGTGGACTTAACGCTGGAGGATCGCTTTATCGACCCGGTGCAAGAGGGGGCCGACGTGGTGATTCGCGTGGGGGCGCTGGCGGATTCGAGCTTGGTGGCCCGCGGCATCGCCCGGCAGCGTTTTATCGTCTGCGCGTCGCCGGATTATCTGGCAACACACGGCTCACCCGCTTCGCCAGAGGAACTCAGCCAGCATAATTGCCTGCTGTATAAAGGCAGCAAGGGAACGCAGCTATGGTACTTCCAGGAACGCCACGCACCACGGGCGGTGCGTTACGCTTTGTCGGGGAATTTGGTCGCTAATAATGCTGAAAGCCTAGTGGAAGCAGCGATGGCGGGGCAGGGCGTGGTGATGTTTCCCTCGTGGCTACTCTTTGAGCCACTGCGCCAGCAAACGTTGGTACCGTTACTGACGCAATGGGAAGCCTCTGAGGATGGCTATCTGGACAACATCTACGCTATTTATCCTGAAAACCGCCTGCGCTCGTCGAAGGTATCCGTTTTTATGGCCTATTTAGAGAGCACGATTGGCGACGTTCCCTACTGGGATGGCGCTTGAGATGGATCGCAGGGGGTGGCAAAAGCCACCCGCTGCGTAGGGTTACACCGCTTTCGCTCGGGGGAAGGTGCGCGCTTTTTCAGCTACGGGGAGTCGGTAAACGTTGTTGCTGGGTTGAGGAAGCGCGGGCGTGGGAGCCATCGCATTTGTGACCGGCATAAAGGCATGCGCGCTGTGGGCCAGGTGACCGACTTCGTGCGAGAGTACGTCGACGGCGTTCAGGTAAGCATCCATGCTGGCTGCGCTCTCTTGGGTGCCTCGGTCGATTTGCGAAATGGCCTGACTGATCTGCGCGATGCCCTCGCTCTGCTCCCGAGCGGCCGCACGAATCTCCTCCATCAAGTCGTTGACGTTATGGCTGGCTTGGCGAATGCGACCCATGGCATCTCCTGCCGAGCCGGCTTTATGCTGCCCGGCTTCAATGCGCTGGCGGCCGGTTTCGATCAACGTTTGCACTTGATGGGCGGCCTCAGCGGATTGGCGTGCCAAGCGGCGCACCTCTTCAGCGACCACCGCAAAGCCTCGACCATGCTCACCGGCTCGGGCCGCTTCTACGGAAGCATTCAGCGCCAAGATGTTGGTTTGGAAGGCAATGTTATCGATCGTTTTGACAATGCTCGCCATGTCTTGAGAGGTGGCGGTGATGCCCTCCATGGCATCGGCTAGTTCACGCATAATCGCCACTGCGTTATCGACTTCGCTGACGTTACCCACCGAGGCTTGGCTGGCAAGCTGGGCGTTATCTGAACTTTGGCGCACGGTAGAGGCGATTTGCTCCGCGCTGGCCGCGGTTTGCTGCACGGCAGACGCTTGCTGGTCGACTCGGTTGCCCATAGCTTGGTTATGGCGGGAAAGCTCTTCCACCGAGGGCATGACTTGCGCGATGCGCTGATCAAGGTCGCCAATCAGCGCGTCCAGCGAGCGGCGCATGAAGTTCATGGTTGCCAGTGTGTTATCCATGGCAGCATTGCCCACGGTTGGCACCTGCGCATTCAAGTCACCGGCGGCGATTTGCAGTGCGAAGTCGTTGGCTTTGTGTAGGAATCGACGAAGCCGACGCGCCTGACGCCACTGGTAAGCGCTGAGCAGCAAGCCCGTGGCAAGGATCATCGCGAGCAGCGGGGCGAGCACACCGCTTGTGACCTGGCTGCCCAGCCACCAGGCGCTGGCCTGCATGAGCACGCCAGTGGCGGCCAAGGTGAATAGCACGCCGGATACGTTGGCGAGCCGGGGTGCCCACCAAGACGCGCTGAACAACCGCTTTAGCGGGTTACGGGCCATGACTTCGCCATGTTTGACCGTAAAGCGCCCTTGGTTTTCACGGATATCGCGGTAGATATGCTCGGCGTTCTCGACTTCTGCCTGGGAGGGTTTGACGCGGATCGATACAAATCCGGTCACTTGGTTATTTTCCCGAATCGGCACCACGTTAGCCCGCACCCAGTAATGGTCGCCGTTTTTCCGCCGGTTTTTGACCAATCCGCTCCAGTACTGGCCCGCTTTTAGGTCGTTCCACATATCGGCAAACACGGGCGCGGGCATGTCTGGGTGGCGCACCATATTGTGGGGTGAGCCCACCAGTTCTTCATACTCGAAGCCGCTGATCTCGACAAAGCGATGGTTCGCGTAGGCGATGTAGCTGCTGTTGTCGGTTTTAGAAATCAGCACATCATCTTCGCGCAGAGGGTGTTCCACCTGGGTCACTGAGCCGTTGTTTTTCATGATGGAGTACCTGATTGGTTTGGTCAGGTATTACTATAAATCTGCTACAAGAGTTATCCATAGGCGTTGCATTGTTTAACATTCTCCTCGTTATGAGGCTTTACGTGGCCAGAGGTGGAAGTGAATTTGACAACCATTACTGGGTATGACAAACACACATCCATTTTGTGTGAGGAATCATCGGTGACAGACGAGCAGAGCTATCAAGCGTTGGGAGTGGATACCCTTAGCCAGCGGCTAGGCGGTGTGGAGGCCGTCGCCAGCCGCGTGGGCGGCAACCCCGCCGAGTGGCAAATCCGTGAAGTGGGCGATGGCAACCTCAACTTGGTGTTTATCGTGACGGGCAGCATTGGCAGCGTGGTGGTCAAGCAGGCGCTGCCCTATGTGCGCATGGTAGGCGAGAGCTGGCCGCTGCCGCTTTATCGCGCTCACTTCGAGTATTACGCCTTAGTGCGTCAAGCCACTCGGGCGCCCGGCGTGGCCCCCGAGGTGTACTACTTCGATAAGCCCCAGGCATTGATCGTGATGGAGTACCTGCACCCCCATGTGATTCTGCGGCGCAAGCTGATCAGCGGCGAACGCGTGGCGGAGCTGGGCGCTACTCTGGGTGAGTTTTGCGCACGCACGGCGTTTCGCGGCTCTGAGCTCTCCATGGCAAGCCCGGATAAGAAAGCTGATGTCGGGTTGTTCTCCGGCAACGTGGCGATTCCGGCGATCACCGAATCCTTGGTGTTTACCGACCCCTACTACGGCGCGGAGATGAACCGTCACACGCCCGAGCTATCGCCCGTGGTGGACGAGCTGCGCCGCAACGCCCGCCTGAAAGCCAAGGTGCAGCGGCTGCTGATGAAGTTCACCGCAAACACCGAGACCATGCTGCACGGCGACCTGCACTCCGGCTCCATCATGGCCACCGACACCAGCGTGCGCGTCATCGACCCCGAATTTTCTCAATACGGCCCGATGGCGTTCGACTTGGGCATGGCGGTAGCCAACTTCTTCATGGCCTACTTTAGCCAGCCCGCCCACCGCCAAGGAGGTGACCTGGACGCCTATCAAGCGTGGATTTTAGAAGTGATCACCGATTGCTTTACCCGTTTCGATGAGGAGTTTCGCCACCTCTGGCAAACCGAGCGCACCGGCATTCTGTTCCCCAGAGCGTTGTTTGAAGAGCAGGGCAACAGCGCCGACGACGCCTGCGACGCGCTGCTGGAAGAGATCCGTGAAGATGCGCTGGCCTACTGCGGCATCGAAATGCACCGCCGCGTGCTGTCGCTGGCCCACAATGCCGACTTCGAAGAGATCGAAGACACCGCCCTGCGCGCCAAGCTGGAAGCACGCAACGTGCTGATGGGCCAAGCGCTGATCATGGAGCCGCAAGCTTACTGCGATCTCAATGCGCTGGTAGAGCTGGCCAAAACGTTTAACCAGAAAGCGGTGTTGTAAGCGCACACAAAAGAGGCCGCGTTAGTGTACAAGCGCTAACGCGGCCTCCTACTATTCACTACTTGCGATTGACGACTCACACGTTAAAGCTGATCCAAACGATCAAATTTCCCGGCGATGTCGCTTTCGGTCCAGTGGGGCACCCAGCCTTCTACGTTGTCGAAGAAGCGCAGCGCGGTGAATTCCGGTTCTGGGCCCATATCGAACCAGTGCGGGGTATTGGCAGGCACGCTGATCAGGTCGTTGCGGGTGCAGAGCACCTGATACACCTTTTCGTCGATGTGCAGGCAGAACAGCCCCTGGCCCTTCACGAAAAAGCGCACTTCGTCTTCATGGTGGCGGTGCTCGTTCAAGAACTTCTGACGCATCGCCTCTTTGTCTGGGTGGGTGGGCACCATGTGCAGCACGTCGACGGTTTGGTAGCCGCCCTTGGCTTTGACGCGGTCGATGTCCTCCTGATAGAGCGCCAGAATCTCCTCCTGGGTGGCATCATCGGCAATCTCGCCCGGCGCTGCCCAGCGCTCAAATAGAACGCCTACCCGGTTCAGCTCAGCGGCAATTTGTTCGCCGTCCGTGGTGTCCAGCAGCGCATCATTAGGATGTTGATCGGCAAAGACTTTCAGTTGGGACATAAAGACGCTCCTAAGAGATAAGGGGTGAACGTAGCCGTTAAAGGGCAATGTCAGCAAAGCTTTCGACACAGGCGTGTGCAGTGCCCGCCTGAGTACCTTCGCGCACGAGCTGTAAGGTTTGCATACCCGCCTGCTTGGCCGCATCCAGCTCTTCGACCACATCCGACAGGAACAGTATCGACTCTGCAGGTAGATCGAGCGCCTCGACAATGCGCTGATAGGCCATGGCCTCGCGCTTATGGCCAATGTGCGTGTCGAAGTAGCCGCTGAACAGCGGGGTCAAATTACCCTCATCGCTGTAGCCAAACAGCAGTTTCTGCGCCTGCACCGAGCCTGACGAGTACACATACAGCGCCACGCCTGCGGCCTGCCACTGGCGCAGCGCCGGGGCCACATCCGCGTATAAATGGCCGGTGAAGTCGCCGCGCTGGTAACCGTCGGCCCACACCATGCCCTGCAGGGCTTTGAGTGGAGTCACTTTCTGGTCGGTGTCGATCCAATGCAACAGCGTAGCAATGACCGCTTCCAGCGTGGCGTCGGCGTCCTGCATGTTATGGCGCACGGAGTCGATCTGCTCGGCCACCGCGGGTGCTTCTGCGTTTTCGCGCAGAAAGTCAGGCAGCTTGGCGTAGGCATAGGGGAACAGCACTTTGTGAACGAAATTGATATCGGTGGTGGTACCTTCGATATCGGTCACGATGGCGCGAACGGTCGGGTTGCTCATTGGGTCCACCGGCTCTCTTCCAGTACACAGTCAAGTAAAAATTCGATTGCTTCCAGGTGGCGGCGGCAACTGGCGATACTGTTGCCCACGGCGTAAATACCGTGGCCCGCGACCAAAAAGCCCCAGGGCATCGGCCAGCCCTGGCGAACGTGCTTGGCTAACTCCTCCATATCCTGGGAGTTAGGCACCACCGGCAAAAGAATCGTCGCATCATGCGTCACGTTACCCGCCAACGCTTTTTGCATCTCAAAGCCGCTTAGCTCAATGCCTTTGGGAAAGCGCCGCGATAGCACGGTGCTGGCGACGGTATGGGTGTGCAGCACGCAGTGGATGCTTGGGTCTAGCCGGTACAGCGCGGCGTGTAGGTCACTTTCAGCGCTGGGTTTGCCGTTGCCTTCCAGCACGCGGCCTTCCAGGTCACACAGCAGCAGGTCATCCGCCTGGATACGGGTTTTATCCCGCCCGGAGGCGGTGACTAAATAGCCCGCCTCGGTACGCGCAGAAAAGTTGCCGCCGGTGGCGGGCGTCCAGCCTTGCTGCGCCGCCCAGGAGATGGCGTCCAGCAGTTCGGTGTGTAAGGTGTTCATCGGGTCAGCATCGCCTCGTCTAGTGGCGGCCATTCTATATGATAAGCTTCGCGCCTGATAAGCCGTGCCGCTGTTCTGCTTGCCCCATTATCAAGGAGCCCCTCATGGTCAATTTACAGTCACGCAGTTTACGGGTGTATGCCGACTCGCTTGAGTATCTGGACCAAACCCGGCTACCCCAGGCCGAAGAGTGGGTGCGCTGCGACTCCCCTGACGCATGGCAGCACGCGGTTAAACACCTCGCCATTCGCGGCGCGCCGCTGATTGGTTTGAGCGCTGCTTTCGTGCTGGCCCAGTACGCCGCTCGCCATCCCGAATCCGAGTGGCAAGCCGTCAGCGACCGCTTGCGGGCGACGCGCCCCACGGCAGTGAACCTGATGTACTGCCTGGACGCCATGGAAGCCTGTTTTGCCCAGGGCGCTGACGCCCTGGCCGAACGAGCCAAAGCGCTGTTTGAAGAGGACCGCGCGCTGTGCCAACGCATGGCCGAGCGGGGTGCCGACCTGCTGGCATCCGGCGACCGCGTGCTGACCCACTGCAACACCGGTGCGCTGGCCACGGCCGGTGTGGGCACCGCGATTGGCGCGTTGGCCATCGCCAAACAGCGCGGCATCGACCTGCATGTCTATGTCGATGAAACCCGTCCGCTGCTCCAGGGTGGGCGTTTAACCGCGTGGGAAATGGCCGATTTAGGCATTCCTTACCAGCTAATCACCGACAGCATGGCGGCCAGCTTAATGGCGGCGGGCAAGGTGGATAAAGTGATGGTCGGCGCGGACCGTATCTGCGCCAACGGCGACTTTGCTAACAAAGTGGGCACCTACATGCTGGCGGTGGCGGCGCACTACCATCAGGTGCCGTTCTACGTGGTCGCCCCCTACACCACGGTCGACCCCGCCTGCGCGACCGGCGCGGCAATCCCCATCGAGCAGCGCGATGGCGCGGAAGTGCGCGGAGCCGCAGGCGCGTTTGGCGAGGTGGTGTGGGCACCGAGCGATGCACCGGTGTGGAACCCAGCCTTCGACGTGACGCCCGCCAAGCTGGTTACCGCCTGGATTCTGGATACCGGCGTATTCGACTCAGCGGCGATTGCACGGGGCGAGCATCTGCGGGGATGGCGCTAACTCTTAGCAGCCATGGAGGCCCGCACGCAGTGTAGAACCGGGTAATCAATACGGCCTTCCAGCGCTTCAAACACCACTTTCAACCCCTGGCCGGGAAACTGCTCAAAAGCCGCGCGAATCTGCGCCAGGGTCGCTGGGTCCAGGTTGACCACCTCTTCCAGTGCCAGCTCGCCGCCTTGAATGGCATCGCTTAAATGGCGGTACACGGTATTGGCGGCCAGCCCGCGCTGCTCGGCGACCTGTTCCGGCGTTAGCCCTTGGCGCAGTAGCGCGGCAGATTCAAGAGCGCTGCTGCCCACAGGGGCGCTAGCGGCAGGCTCATCAGGATGCGCCAGAACCACCGCCAGAAAGCCTTCGCCATAATCCTCCAGCTTGCGTGCGCCGATGCCCGAGATGGTGCCCAGCGCCTGCAGCGTTTGCGGCTTTTGCTCTACCAGCTCGGCCAGGGTGGCGTCGTTGAAAATGACGTAGGCGGGTACGCCCTGGGCGTCGGCAAGCGCCTTGCGATGCTGGCGCAGCGCTTCCCACAGCGCACCGTGGCCCTTGGCAGCGGAGGCGCCCTTACTGCTGCGCCGCGCGGGCTTGCTGGGTTTGCGCAGGGTGAGACTCTGCTCGCCGCGCAGTATGGGCTTGGCGTTGGCGGTGAGCTTGATGCCGCCATGGCCCTCCATATCCACGCTCAAATAGCCGCTGGCGATCAGCTGGCGAAACAGCGCTTTCCACTCGCTGGCGGTGAGCTCTTTGCCAATGCCGAACGTACTCAAACTGTCATGACCGAAGCGGCTGATACGTTTGTTGCGCTTGCCCAGCAGTACATCCACCAGATACGTCACGCCGAAGCGCTGTTCGGTGCGGTAGACACACGACAGCGCCTTCTGCGCAGCCACCGTGGCCTCCCAGGTGTCAGGCGGGGTGAGGCAGTTATCGCAGTTGCCGCAGGGTTCGTCTAATGAATCGCCGAAGTAGTGGAGCAGCGCCTGACGGCGGCAGCTAATGATCTCGCAGAGCCCCAGCATGGCGTCGAGCTTCTGCTGTTCGATGCGCTTTTGCTGGTCGGCGGCACCGGAATCCTGCTGCATCTGGCGCAGAGTGATCACGTCCTGAAGCCCGTAGGCCATCCAGGCATCGGCGGGCAGCCCGTCGCGTCCGGCGCGGCCGGTTTCCTGATAGTAGGCTTCGATGCTTTTGGGCAGGTTGAGGTGCGCCACAAAGCGCACGTCGGGTTTGTCGATGCCCATGCCGAAAGCGATGGTGGCGACGATCACCACGCCGTCTTCGCGCAGAAAGCGGGTTTGGTGCTGCTGGCGCTGCTCGGCGGGCAGCCCAGCGTGGTAGGGCAGCGCGGTGAGCCCCTGGCGTGCCAGCCAAGCGGCGGTCTCCTCCACCTTGCGCCGTGAAAGACAGTAGACGATGCCCGCCTCACCGTCGTGATGCTCACGGATAAAGCCCAGCAGCTGCTCTTTGGCATTGCCCTGATTTTCAGCGATATGGTAGCGAATGTTGGGTCGGTCGAAGCCGTTGTTGTAGAGCGCGGCTTCCTGAAGCTGCAGATGCTCCATGATGTCGTGCCGCGTAGGTACGTCTGCGGTGGCGGTGAGCGCGATGCGCGGCACGTCAGGAAAGCGCTGGTGCAAGTGAGAAAGCTGGCGATACTCGGGGCGGAAATCGTGCCCCCACTGGGAAACGCAGTGGGCTTCATCGATGGCGAACAGCGCAATGTGGGTCTGCTCCAGCAGCATCTGCATGCGTGCCGTTGCCAGCCGCTCGGGCGCGACGTAGAGAAGATCCAGCTCGCCCGCGCGCAGGCGGTTTTCCACGTCCATCGCCTCATGCATATCGAGGCTGGAGTTGAGGTAGGCGGCGCGCACCCCGTTCTGAATCAGCGCGGCCACCTGATCTTGCATCAACGCGATGAGCGGCGAGACCACAATCGCGGTGCCTTCACGTAGCAGCGCAGGGATCTGATAGCACAGCGATTTACCGCCGCCGGTGGGCATCAGCACCAGCGCATCGCCTCCGGCCATCACATGCTCAATGATGGCCTGCTGCGGGCCTCGAAAGTAGTCGTAGCCAAAGACCTCCTGCAGTACCTTGAGGGCTGCCGAGTCGCCGTGCATCGCTGCTCTCCTTGTCGTGTGCGTGAAGGAGAATTGTCGCACGAAAACTCACGTGAGTTTGGCTAGCGAAAGCAAGTGATCGTCATGACCAAATCAATGTTGGAACGACCCCACCCTTGGCGGTCGGGGAATGCGTCGATCAGGGGCAGAAAGTGCAAAGGCCAACAGCGTATCTTGGCGGGCTCCCTGCGCATCAAAGAGCTGAGCAAGCGCAGGCGTCCACGTAAGCTTGCAGACTTGGTTTTCGATGGGGTGATGACCGTTTAAACGAACGCGCACCACATGAGGTCCAACGGCTACATGCGCCATCGTGTCGCCTTCCCAACGCTCGATGCGGAGTACTTTAGCGGGCATGCCCATCGCTGATGCTGGGTGTAATTCAATCGCGTCGGGGTGCAGGCCTAGATACCCACCGGCGGCCTCTTTGGGCGCGACGGGAAGGGAGGGTTCACCCTCAATCACCGCGCCGTGTTCGCCCTCTATCAGAGGTAAAAAGTTCATGACCCTACTGCCGGTAGCGCTAGCAGCATCTACGCTGTCAGTCTGGTTGCTAAGTGTGCCTTCCTGCACGATATTTCCCTGCTGCATCAAGATGACATGATCTCTCATGCTCAAGGCCTCTGTCTGGTCGTGAGTGGCGTTCGTCGACGCCTTTTCGCGTCGTGTAATGGGATCATGTGATGGCGATGTTGCGGTTGAATGACGCTTATGTGGCAGGCGGGTGACGTGTGGGAGCGTTAATGGGTGATTTTAATGCCATAACGCTGTAGCCGACGCACCACGCTGGACTGGCTGATACCCAGCCGTTTGGCGATGGCATAGGTGCTGGGCAGCGTGTGACACAATGTTTGTAGCGCGTCCCGCTCTAACCGCTCTAGGTACTCTTTCAAGCTTTCGCCTGAGGCGAGCGGTGCCGCTAAAGGTGAGGCAGATACATTCGCCAAGCTGTGGGTATGCTGTTCGGTATAGGCTTGCGTTGCAGGCACTTCAATTTGATCGGTGGGGCTTGAAAGCCAAGCTCTCTCCAGCCAGTTTTCCAGCTCCCTAACATTACCCGGCCAGTCGCTGCCCATGAGCGTCGACCATACTTGATTACCGAGAATTTTCTGCCGACCATAGCGCTGGTTCAGCCGTTTTAGGCACGCTTCCACTAGGTCGGGAATATCCTCACGTCGTTCGCGCAAAGGTGGCAGGGTGACGGGAATGACGTTGAGGCGGTAATAAAGATCCAGACGGAAAAGCCCCGCTTCTACCTGCTTGCCCAAATCCTGATTGGTTGCCACTACCAAGCGAAAATCGACCCGGCGGGAGCGCGTATCACCCAGGCGTGTCAGGCTGCCATCCTGAATGACCTTGAGCAGCTTGGTTTGCATTAACAGCGGCAGCTCGCCGATTTCATCCAGAAACAGCGTGCCGCCTTCGGCCTGCTCTAACAGCCCCGCTTTGCCTTGCCGGGCTGCACCGCTGAAGGCGCCAGGCTGATAGCCAAACATTTCGGACTCAAACAGATTTTCCGGGATTGCCGCGCAGTTCACTTCAATAAATGGGCCGTCGCAGCGCTGGCTCCAGCGGTGTAGCTGTTTGGCGAACGCGGTCTTGCCGACGCCGGATTCGCCGAGCATCAGGACGTTGGCATCCGATGGCGCGACACGCTTGAGCAGCAGGGCAATTTCGCGCATCACATGGCTTCTGACCTGCAGGTTATCCAGCGCGTCATCCAACGCTTGCTCTTCGGCATCGGGCGCGGCTTGGCTGCGTTTTAAGTGCTCGCTAAAGCGTTTTTGCAGCAGGGCGTACTCGTCCTGCAGAAGCTGTAAGTCGGTGAGGTCTCTCGAGCGGCTGATAATGCGCTCTAGCTTGCCGTTGACGAACACCGGGTAGGCTTCTGCGATGACGCGGCGGCCTGTGCCGGTGATTTGCATCAACTGGGCAGGTTGGCGGGTGCGCATCACTTCTACGGTAATGGAGGGCTTTAAAACGCCGGCCGCCTGCAGTTGCTGAACGCTGCTGGAAAGCAGCTCCTCCCGCGATACGCCGTACACCGCCTCGGCACCGGGGCTGATATCCATAATCTGACCGTCGCCACTGACAATAAAGAAGTGGTCATTCGCGGTTTCCACAATGGTTTGCAGTACGCGCCTGTCGATTTCACTCATGCGTCTCTCCTTTGTCTACCGCCGCCGCTTTTATATCGTTGGATGAACAGAATGATGCAAAGATGACTCGTTGATTCATTTTTGCATCGTTTCATCGGCTATTCGATTCATTTTTGCATCGACAAAGCAGGAAACCTACCTATTTATCAGCGCGGGTAACTTGGCATGGTCTGTGCAGTACCTGTGTATGAGCGGTATGAGCTAGATAAATCAGCCGTCAGGCTGGCCACAATAAATCCAAGGAGAGAACGATGTCGGACTTTAATCAGCCGCTAGGCGGCAACACCATGCCGCGCTTTGCAGGGCCTGCCACCATGATGCGCCTGCCCACGCAAGAGAGTGCTGAAGGGCTGGATGCGGCGTTTATCGGTATACCCATGGATATCGGTACATCGAACCGCCCGGGTACGCGCCTAGGGCCACGCCAGATTCGCGATGAGTCGCGCATGTTGCGCCCTTATAACATGGCAACAGGTGCCGCGCCGTTTGAAAGCCTGCAGGTAGCCGATATCGGCGATGTGCCCATCAACACCTTTCACCTGCCGAAAAGCGTCGACATCATCACCGCCTTCTATGACGACGTGCTCAAGCACGACTGCATTCCGCTGACGCTGGGCGGCGAGCACACGCTGACGCTGCCCATTTTGCGTGCCATAGCGAAAAAACATGGCCCGGTGGGGCTGATTCATATTGATGCCCACGCGGATGTGAACGAGCACATGTTTGGCGAACCCATTGCGCACGGCACGCCGTTCCGCCGTGCCCAGGAGGAAGGGTTACTCGCCCATAACAAGGTCGTGCAAATTGGCCTGCGCGGGACCGGTTACGCCCCTGAAGATTTCGACTGGTGCCGCGAGCAGGGTTTCCGCGTGGTACCTGCTGAGGAGTGTTGGCACCGCTCGCTCGCTCCGCTGATGGCGGAAGTGCGCGAACAAATGGGCGATATTCCGGTGTATATCAGTTTTGATATTGACGGCTTAGACCCCTCTGTTGCCCCCGGCACCGGCACCGTGGAAATGGGCGGCCTAACCTCTGCCCAAGGCTTGGAAATTGTGCGCGGTGCCGCGGGCTTGAACATTGTAGGCGGGGACTTGGTAGAGGTATCGCCACCTTATGACCCCAGCGGCAATACGGCGCTGATGGGTGCCACGCTGCTGTATGAAATGCTCTGCGTCCTGCCTGGCGTCAAGCGTAACGCGTAACGCCTAAACCTAGCATGCACGTGTTCGTGAAAAAGCGCCGACCTAACAAGGCGCAGATGACAAAACATAAGAAGGGGAGCCGCGCTTCCCTTCAGGACGCCGCCAGCCCACCTCCAATAATCACATCCAACAGGTGAACCGTATGTCTTATAGCAATACTCAGTCGGAAGAGCCGACATCGACGGACCCCATACCTAGCCAACACTTCCTGAAGTTTCTGATCCCTTCCATCATTGGGGTATTGCTGTTTTTGGTGCCTTTCCAAATCGGTGACTCGATCAATATTGGTATGGGCATCATGGCGGATGGGCTGCAAACCCTGCTGGGGGGAGCCTTACCCGCTATAGCGATGATTGTGTTGTGCCTGTCAGTGGTCGTGACGCTCTACGTCAAAGTAGCCCAGCCTGCTTGGGCAAAAAGCGGCCCCTTTCACGATATGTTCAATGTGGGCGCGATTTGGATAGCCATGCGGGTATTAGGTGCCATCTTTGTCATCATGACCTTTTTCCAGTTCGGCCCGGAGTTTGTCACCGCGTCGTTTACCGGTGGTGTCATGCTCAATGATTTAGCGCCGGTGCTGCTGACATTTTTCTTCTTTGCTGCCGTCTTGCTGCCGTTTTTGGTCGAATTCGGTTTCATGGAGTTTATCGGTACGCTGGTGCGCAAGCCGTTTCGAGTGATTTTTAATCTGCCGGGTCGCAGTGCTATTGATGCCACGGCTTCGTGGATGGGGTCGGGAACGGTAGGCGTGCTGATTACTGCCCAGCAGTACGAGCAGGGCTACTACAATGGCCGCGAAGCCTCGGTGATTGCGACGAACTTCTCTGTCGCCTCCATTGCTTTTAGCCTGCTGGTGGTTAATTTCGTCAACCTCAACCACCTGTTCGTGCCGTTCTATTTTACCGTCGTTGTGTCGGGCTTAATCGCCGCGGTGATCGTCTCGCGTATTCCGCCGCTGTCGCGTAAATCCGATGAGTACTACGAGCCGGTCGGCTGCCAGTTAAGCGAAGAACGCACCGAAAACGTGGGCCTGTTCCGCTACAGCCTGCTGCAGGCAACCCGCCGCGCGGCTGGCGCACCAGGGCCAAAAGAGCTGGCCCGGTTGGCGCTGCTTAACGTTATCGACATCTTCCTGACGCTGCTGCCGCTGGTGTTTGCGATTGGCACCGTAGCGCTGATTTTGGCCGAGTTCACGCCGCTGTTTACCTGGCTCTCTTACCCCATGGTGCCAGTGCTGGAGCTGCTGCGTATTCCTGAAGCCCAGGCGGCCGCCCCTGCCACACTCGTCGGTTTTGCCGACATGTTCCTGCCAGCGGTGCTGGCGACCAACATTGAAAGCGAGCTGACCCGCTTCGTGATTGCCTGCCTTTCCATGACGCAGCTGGTCTATATGTCGGAGATTGGTGCGCTGCTGCTCAAGTCGAAGATCCCTATCAAGTTCTGGGAACTGGCCGTGGTATTCCTGCTGCGCACGGCGATTACGCTGCCGATCATCGCCTTTATGGCCCACACGTTTTTCTTCTAAGGGGCCGGGTATGAACGAGTCAACGACAATGACCTGCGCCGACCTGTTGATCCACCTGCTGCGCGATACCTACGGCGTGCGCGCACTGTTCGGCATTCCCGGTGTGCACACGGTGGAGCTGTACCGTGGCCTGGAAGGCAGTGAGGTAGACCATATCACCCCGCGCCATGAACAGGGGGCGGGGTTTATGGCCGATGGCTATGCCCGTGCCAGCGGTCAGCCAGGTGTGTGTTTAATTATCACCGGGCCGGGGATGACCAACATTGCCACCGCCATGGGCCAAGCCCTGGCGGACTCCATCCCCATGCTGGTGATCTCTAGTGTCAACCGTCGCGATACCTTGGGCTTAGGCCAGGGGCGGTTGCACGAACTGCCCAGCCAACAGCAGATGATCAGCGGTGTGGCGCGCTTTAGCCACACGTTGCTGGATGCCGGCACGCTACCCGAGGTGTTGGCCCGCGCCTTTGCCGTTTTCAACGGAGCGCGCCCAGGCCCAGTGCATATCGAAATCCCTATCGATCTGTTTAATGCGCCCGTCAGTGTTCCGACTAGCTGGCAAGCGCCCACGCTGTACCGCGCGGCTCCCGACCCAGAAGGGCTGGCCGAAGCGGCTCGGCTACTCACGGCGGCGAAACAGCCTCTGTTGCTGTTGGGCGGTGGCTGTGTGTCGGCGCCTGACGCCGCGCGAGCACTGGTAGAGCAGTTGGATGCCCCCACGGTGACAACCATGAACGCCAAGGGGCTGCTGGGTCGTGATCACCCGCTGGACTTAGGAGCCAATGCTGCTCTGCCCGCCGTGAGGGCACTAGCCGCTAAGGCGGATGTGATTCTGGCAGTAGGAACCGAGTTGGGCGAAACCGACTATGACGTCGTTTTTGACGACGGTTTTCACCTCAACGGCGCGCTGATTCGTATCGACGTTGATCCCGAGCAGCTGGTGCGCAATCAGCGCACCACGCTTGGTTTGGTGGGCGATGCCGGGCGCAGTTTGGAGCTTCTGCTAACGCATTTTTCTGAGCCGCTGAAGCGTCAGGGCGGCGAGCGGACCGCCACTGCTCTGAACGCTTTAGATTTGGCCAACGATCCCGCGTTTAGCGATTTCGTTCCGCTCTATAAAACACTGGCCGACCACTTACCTGACGCCATTCTAGTGGGCGACTCCACCGCCCCGGTGTATGCCGGAAATCACCTCGTCAGCCAGCCTGCGCCGCGCCGCTATTTCAATGCATCCACCGGTTACGGCACCTTGGGTTATGGGCTGCCTGCGGCATTAGGGGCTCAGCTAGCCCGGCCAGATCTACCCGTAGTGGCGCTGGTGGGAGACGGCGGGGTGATGTTTACGCTCTCGGAACTTGCCACCGCTGTGGAAGCCCGCCTGCCCGTGGTCATCGTGCTATGGCATAACGCGGGCTACGAAGAGATCCGCCGCTATATGGATGCCAACGGTGTGGCCCGCCTAGGTGTGGATATTCAAGCGCCCAACTTCCTGACTCTGGCCGAAGGCTTTGGCTGCCCCGGCATGCTGGTCGAGAGCCCCGCTGAGCTTTCCCAGGCACTCGCCAACCGCGTTCCCACCGGGCCGCTACTGATCGAAATTGACGCCGCTGCCTGGCAGCGCGCGTGCTCACTTTCTGACTAGGGGATTCCCATGCAGACACTCAATCATCAGTTTATCAACAACCAGTGGGTTGCATCGAAGGGTACACGGTTGCTCGATGTGATGAATCCTTACCGCGAAGAGCGCATTGCTCAGGTCACCGCAGGAGATGCGGCAGATGTGGATGCTGCTGTTAAAGCTGCCCAGCAGGCCCAACCTGAATGGCAGGCGTTGGGTGGGGCCGCACGTTCCAACTACCTCGATGGGTTTGCTGATGCGCTGGAGTCTCGTCGAGAGGCATTGATCACACTGTCGGTCACCAATAACGGTAAGCCACTGGTGGAAGCAGGTATTGACCTAGACGATGCAATTGCCTGCTACCGCTACTACGCCAAGCAGGCCAAAGCGCTGGATGCCCGGCAAGGGGAGCGGGTCAGTGTCGACATGGAAGGCGTTGAAGCGCGTACGTATCATGACCCGGTTGGGGTAGTGGGGCTGATTGCGCCGTGGAACTTCCCTTTAGTGACCAGTGCTTGGAAGCTGGCATCTGCCCTAGCGGCGGGCTGCACTGCGGTACTTAAACCTTCAGAAGTGACGCCGCTGCCTGAACAAGTGCTAGCGGAGATCGCGCTGGAAATCGGCTTGCCTGCAGGCGTGTTAAATCTGCTCAATGGTGACGGCGAGGGCATCGGTGCGCCGCTGACTAACCACCCTGGCGTGGATAAAATCTCTTTCACCGGCAGTAACCGCGTTGGCGAAGCGGTGATGCAGGCTGCCAGCTCGCGCACGGCGAGCGTATCGCTGGAGCTGGGCGGTAAATCACCCATTTTAGTGATGGAAGATGCGGACCCCGCCCAAGCCGCTGATTGGGTAATGGCGGGTATTTACTTCAACGCCGGCCAGATCTGCTCTGCCACCTCGCGTCTGTTGGTTCACGAAGACGTAGCCGAAGCACTCTACGCTGCGCTTGCCGAACGCATGGATGCGCTGACGCTAGGCGACCCGCTAGCCGAAGGCACCGATTTAGGGCCACTAACCATCGTTAAGCAGCGCGATTCAGTACAGCGCTACCTGGATATTGCCGATCAGGAAGGGCTCACAGTGGTACGCGATGCACAACACCGCATGCTGCCCGCTCAAGGCTACTTCCTAGTACCCACGCTTTACCGCGATGTGCCGGTAGAGAGCCGTTTGTGGAAAGAAGAGATTTTCGGCCCCGTGCTCTGTGGTCGCAGCGTCGCAAGCGAAGCCGAAGCTATTCAGCTTGCCAATGACAGTGACTACGGCCTCGCCGCGACGGTGATCAGCGGCGACCCGGAGCGGGCCAAGCGCATTGGCCGTCAGTTGAAGGCAGGCAGTATTTGGTACAACAGCGAGCAGCTCGTGCTGCCTGAAACCGCTTGGGGCGGCTTCAAGCGTAGCGGTATCGGGCGTGAGTTAGGCCCTTGGGGGCTGAGTGCGTACTTGGAAGTGAAGCATGTGATTGGCGCTGAGTAGCCTGCGTTAACTAAGTAGAGTGGCCGCCAGTAGCGGCCACTCTACTTATGACAGATAAGTACCCGTTTTACCCATCCGCATTAATCTTCTTAACAATCTCCGCCAACGCGCGCTCCGCCTGATCATTATCAACTTGGCAGGTGCCCGCATTCAGGTGGCCGCCGCCACCGTAGCTTAGGCACAGTTCGCCCACGTTGGTGTTGCTGGAGCGGTTGAGGATCGATTTACCAATCGCCAGCACGGTGTTCTGCTGCTTGAGCCCCCACATCACGTGAATCGAGATATTGCAGTCGGGGTACATGGCGTAGATCACAAAGCGGTTGGTGGCGTAGATGGTCTCTTCGTTGCGTAGATCCAGTACTACCACATTGCCGTGCACGGTTGCGCAGCGCTCAATTTGCTCCTTTGCTAACTGCTCATGCTCACGGTAAAGCGTGGTGCGCTCATGCACATCGTCAAGGGCGAGGATTTCATCGATGGTGTGCTCGCGGCAGTAATCGATTAGCTTCATCATCAACTGATAGTTGGAGATGCGGAAGTCGCGGAAGCGGCCCAGGCCGGTGCGGGCGTCCATGATGAAGTTGAGCAGTACCCAGCCCTGCGGGTTGAGAATTTCATCTTTGTTGAACTGGGCAGAGTCGCCTTTATCGACGGCTTCCATCATATCGTCCCAGCGTGCGGGGAAGGCCTCGTGGCCGCCGTAGTACTCCCACACTACGCGGGCAGCGGAAGGGGCGTCTGCATTGATGATGTGGTTGTCGGCACGCTCAACGTTGCGCACGGTTTCGCTTAGGTGGTGGTCGAACGCTAGGTGGCAGCCGGGCACGTAGGGCAGGTTGGTGGTGATGTCGTTGGCATCAATAGCAATCTTGCCATCCTGCATGTCCTTCGGGTGAACGAAGGTGATGTCGTCAATAAGGCCTAAGTGCTTGAGCAGGGCACCGCATACCAAACCATCAAAATCGCTGCGGGTAACTAAACGAAACGTGGATGCTTGTTGGGTAGACATTTATTTTCTCGATACGGTGAACGGTGACCAAAAGATACCAGCAGTTATGTTGGGTTAAAATAAGCCTTTCTAGCCTTGCAACCTTTCTCACCAACGCTTTCGCCCTATGTACCTATTTATTATGCCAAGTTAGCCGCGGTGCGGGGTGGCATGAATCGCTGGGGCTCATGTGCCAAACGTAAACAAGATTTTGCTAATTAAAAATCGCGCTTCACCTTGTTTAAGTTAACGAATTTTGTATTAAGTAGTTGAAATATAGAGTTTATATTTATTTTTGGCATGCCCTGGTATGGCGTCTGCAGTAGTTGGGTAAGAGCGAAAGGTTAGGATGACTCGCCGCTCTTATCGATCGTGAATCTATCGTGAAGACATAACGTTGTTGAATGTTTAACGCTGAATTGAACGAAAGAGTTGCCATTAGGAGGCACGACCATGAAAAAGGAAGCTCTCAAGAAGTTAGGTATCCTGGGTGTATCATTTGGTCTGGTAGCGAGCCCGCTCGCGTTTGCAATGGAAGAGCCTGAAGAGCAGCCCGCAACGCCGCAAGAAGAGACCATGCAGGATGATCAAGGCACCTACAACTCCTACGACACCGAGCAGGAGCAGGGGTCGACTACTGAAGGCGTGACCACCGAGTACGAAGAGGAAGAGCAAGAATTTACTTACGAAGAGGAGGAGGAAGAGCAGGAGCAGTGGGAAACGGAAAAGGATGACACATCCGGCCAGTAAACCCATTTTAGCGAAAGGAAGTCCTTCCCCTCACGCTCACGGATGAGCAGCACAGTGCCCCGCCCATTGCGGGGCACTGTTGTGTTGGATGAGTGGCAACGTTTAATAAAGCGCAATAGCACACTAGTGGAATAGGCTATGGTAAAAGCAATGTTTCCCTAACACGAACACCCTACAAGGACGTTGCTAACGTGTTTACCTGGCAAGAAGTGCCACGCCTGCCTCGTGCGGAAGGGCGTATAGATGCGATGGATCTCGCCCGTGGTATAGCGATTGGGCTGATGATTCTCAGCCATACGGTGAGTGGGCTGATTGGAATACGCAACGTCCCCGATTGGGGCATGGTGCCCGTCCATTTTCTCACTAAGTTCTCTTCTTCCCTGTTCATCCTGGTCTTCGGGGTTGCGCTGGCCGTGGCGTTTTTAGCGTCCACCCAAACAGAGGCGTGGCCAAAGCGGCGGTTAAAACTATGGGTGCGCGCGGTTGAAGTGTGGTTTTGGTACAAGGCGTTGACGGTCGTCGAGATGCTGCCGTATTACGCCCCAGGCGATATTGTTGATGCGCTGCTTTATCAGCGCTTTGCGATTTGGGTAGAAATCCTCGGTTTTTACGCCATCGCCCTGCTGTGGGTGCCGCTGGTACTTCCATTATGGGCACGTACACCGTTGTGGGGGCGGTGTGCGCTTATTGTTGGCTTAACCGCGCTTTCCGCTTGGCTGCAGGGGCTGAGCTTTGGCGGTAACGACACCTTAAAAGCCCTGCTGGTGGACCATGAATACCATTACACCTGGGGCCAGCTCAGCCGCGCGCCGTTAATCTTGGTGGGCCTGCTGATCGGTGAAGCCTTGCTGCGCTGCTATTTTAATACGGCGCTGCGGCGAAAGCTGGTGCTGGCGCTGGTAGGCGTGGGGGCTGTCATGGTCGCAGCGTTCTATGGATTAGCCTTTTCCGAAGGCGATGTTTCCACTGCGATGCTGGCGGTAGCCAATAACGATGGCAAGCACCCGCCTGGGCTCAAATTCACGCTGTACAGCGTGGGCGGTGCGCTGATTATTTTAGGCGCTGCACTCGCTGGTGGAGCTACGGCAGCCAAGGCGCTACGGCCATTAACCATGGTGGGTAGCGACGCGCTCAACGCGTTTATTTTCCACATTGTGATGATTTTTCTGGTGCTGCGTTTTCTGCTGGAAGGCGAAAGCATGTACACCTATCCACAGGCGCTTGGCGTAGGTGGGCTGTTAATTCTTGGGGCCGCGCTGTGGATTTGGCTAACGCGCTGGATCGCCCGTTACAAATAGCCCGCCACCAGCAGCGGTAGGAGGGAAAGTTGCGACATGTTCAACGCTGGCTAGCCGCAGCGCTGCTGTGCGCTTTATTGCCAGCCAGCACCGTGGTATTGGCAAGTACGAACTGGTACTACGAGGTCGATAAACAGAGCCCTTGGCAAGGCGATGTAGATGCGCGAATAAGCGCCATTGAAGAGGTGTTTGGCGGCGCGCTAGGTGTTTACGTTCAGAACCTCGCAACAGGCGAGGCGTACTCCTGGCAGGCAGACTCCCCCTGGTATTTGGCCTCGCTGATTAAAGTGCCCGTAGCGGCTCAGGTGCTGGCTGAGCGCCAAGCTGGCAAGCTCTCTCTGGATGGTCGTCTTACATTGGCACGTAGCGACTTTGTCGATGGCGCTGGGCCGGTCAACTGGCACGACCCTGGTACACCGATCTCGATTCGTTATTTGCTTGAGCAGATGCTCACCGTCAGCGATAACACCGCCACGGATATGCTGATTGACCGTGTGGGCTTGGATGCCGTGAACGCCCGCGCCCGCCGCATGGTCGCCGCCAGCAACGGCCAGCCGGAGCACCTTGGTCCCATCAGCAAGCTGGTGGAAGTGCGCCAAGGGGTATATGGCCAGTTACACCCCGAGGCTCGCCAACTGGGCGGGTTAGATTTTATCGCCCTGCGCCAACACCGTGTGAACCAGCGCCCGGCCGCCTTAGCGCGCACATTGGGCATGGGTGAAGGGAGCTTCGAACAGCCCGACTACGACCACGCCTTCGATGCCTACGAAGCCACCGGTGAAAACGTGGGTACGCTACGCACCTATGGCGACCTGCTGGCCAGCCTGCATCACGGTGGTATGGAGGATGTGAATGCAGAACAGCGCCAAACGCTGCTGGCGATCATGCAGCGAACTAAATCTGGCGAGCGGCGCTTGAAACAAGGCTTGGGCAGCGAATTCACCTTTGCGCACAAAACAGGCACGCAACACCGGCGAAGCTGCGATGCCGGTATTGCATCGCGTGCCTCTCAAGCGGGTGACGCCGTCAATGGCCCCTGGGTCATCGTGGCCTGTGCTCGCGGTCTGCTCTCGGTGCAGGCCCATGAACGTGCCCTGGCGAGTGTGGGCGAAGCGCTGCGTTATAGCGGTGCCTTAGGTCACGACTAGCAGCGAGCGTGATAAACTGGCCTACCGTATTGGGTTTTTTATTAAGGAGTTCGTTATGGCACGTGCCAGCGCCCGTCATATTTTGGTAAGCAGTGAAGAGCAGTGCAACGCACTGAAACAAGAGATCGAGAACGGCCGCGATTTCGCGGATGTAGCCAAGCAGCACTCCAGCTGCCCTTCTGGCCGTCAGGGCGGAGACCTGGGCAGCTTTGGCCCCGGCCAAATGGTGCCGGAATTCGACAAAGTCGTCTTCAGCGGTGAACTCAACAAGGTTCACGGGCCGGTTCAAACTCAGTTTGGCTATCACTTGCTCGAAATCACCAGCCGCACTTAATACCTTTTAAAGGCCGTCATGCACCGTGGCAGCCATGTCGCGGTGCCATTGGCATCGCGCTGCGCTGGTTCTGAGCTGTCCCGCGATGTAAGGAGACTATCCCGCGGCCAGGGAGCCGAGAGAGGAAGTGTTATGACCACCGTCACACGCATTCTTCATGCAACGAGTCCGGATCTTTCGCGTTTGCTGGCGATGTGCCGGACGATGGGGTTCATTCGGGCCGACCTTTGGCGCCGGTACGGTGCCCTTGGTACCGTTCGCAAGAGCGCCAGCGCCGTTCGCAAGGAAATAACCCAGGGTGGCTGGCATACAGACTTGCCACTGGATGGCACGGTTCGCGCCGAATCCACTAAGGATGTGATCAACGACATCCTGACCTACAAGGCGGCTGCCAAGCACAAGGTGCGCCGGGCCGTGGCCGCACGCACCACGGACGAAACCGAACGCAAACGCCTCTACACGCTGCTGAAACAGGACAAATGGCTAGAAGATACCTATCTGCATCGCATGATGCGCAAACATTTCAGGCATGGCAAAAGCCAGTGTAGTAACCAGTTCGTCGTCCGTTCCGACAAGCACAGTGAGCGAATCATCGACGGCCAACTGGTTATTACATTGCATCTGTCCAAAAAGGTGGGCGGCAGCATCACGCTATACACCACGACGTCAGGCAAGAACGTCAGCCTGGAAAAGAAGAATCTGCGCGTCATCGTTCGGGAGGGAAAGGTCGAGATCCATTATGCCTACGAGAAACCGCCAGGGCGGCCTCATGGGGACAAGGTAATGGGTGTCGATAAGGGCTACACGGAGGCCTTCACTGACTCGCAAGGCCAGCATCATGGCGAGTCGTTCGGTCAAGTGCTCACTGCGTACAGCCATCAGGTATCCGCCACTGGCAAGGCGCGCAATCGCCTGCACGCCCTGGAAAAGAAGCATCGGGCGGCAGGACGGATCGCCAAGGCCGAACGCATCCGCGCCAATAATCTGGGTAAGAAGAAGCAAGTGGCTCGCCGCCAGCGCACCCAGCAGCACCTTCGCACCATCGCCTATCAGGCGGCTCATACCATCATGGACGAGGCGGCGCTTCTCGCTTCGGAAGACCTGACTCAGCCCATCGCGGGCAAGGTACAGTGGCGGGATTACAACCGCCGCATGAGCCACTGGGCCAAGGGGGTGCTGGCCCAGGCGCTCGACGAAGTATCGCAGCAGCGTGGCACCCGTCACGACATCGTGAACGCCGCCTATACGTCGCAAATGGACTCGATCACGGGACGCCTGGAAGGTGAGCGCCGTGGCGACAAGTTTTACCGTGCAAACGGGGACGTGATCCAGGCGGATGTCAATGCTGCGCGGAATGTCCTGGCAAGGCTTGATGACCCCGACATTACGCGGTACATGCCGCACGGCGAGGTCAAGCGAATATTGTTGGGACGTTTCTCCGGCGCAACTGAGCGTCAAGAGGCCCGAGTTGTTTGCCAGCACGGCATGTCAACCGGGTGCGGATAAATCCTTTTTGGCCAATGATGGCCAAGCTTTAAGGAGCAGCACGCCTTGAACGACCCCATCATTACTATCGATGGCCTGAATAAAACCTACGAAGGTGGCTTTCAGGCGCTCACCCGTGTGGATTTAACCATCCAGCGCGGCGAAATTTTTGCACTGCTCGGCCCTAACGGGGCGGGTAAAACTACGCTCATTAGCGTGGTATGTGGCCTGGTTAATCCCAGCGAAGGCCATGTCATTGTCGACGGCTTCGATAGCGTGCGCGATTACCGCCAAGCCCGCGAGCGGATTGGTCTTGTGCCGCAAGAGCTCACCAATGAAGCGTTCGAAACGGTCTGGAACACGGTGAGCTTTAGCCGTGGCCTGTTTGGTAAGTCCCCCAACCCCGCCCATATCGAAAAAGTGCTCAAGTCGCTCTCGTTGTGGGATAAACGCCACAACCGCCTGATGACCCTCTCCGGCGGCATGAAGCGGCGGGTGCTGATTGCCAAGGCGCTCTCCCACGAGCCACGCATTCTGTTTTTGGATGAGCCGACCGCCGGGGTGGATGTCGAGCTGCGGCGGGATATGTGGAACGTGGTACGCGGGCTGCGGGACGATGGTGTGACGATCATTCTCACCACCCACTACATTGAAGAAGCCGAAGAGATGGCCGACCGCATTGGCGTCATCAATCGCGGCGAGATCGTGCTGGTGGAAGAGAAAGCCGCGCTAATGAAAAAGCTGGGCAGCAAGCAGCTCATCCTGCAGCTCCACAGCCCGCTGGCAGAATTGCCGCCTGCGCTGGCGCAGGAAGAGCTCAGCTTGACCGCCGACGGCTATGAGCTGGTGTACACCTACGATGGCCGTCAGGAAGAGGAGGGGCGAGGAATCTCTACTCTGTTAACGCAGCTAGAGCAGGCGGGTATCAGCTTTAAAGATCTACACACCCGGCAGAGCTCGCTGGAAGATATCTTCGTTGACCTGGTGAAGGAGCGCTCATGAACCTCTATCCCGTTCGTGCGATTTACATGGCGGAGATGGCCCGCACTCGCCGCACGCTGCTGCAGAGCGTTGTCTCACCGGTGATCTCAACTTCGCTCTACTTTGTGGTGTTTGGCGCGGCGATTGGATCGCGGATCACCGAAATTGGCGGGGTGAGCTACGGCGCGTTTATTGTTCCTGGTTTGATTATGCTGATGCTGCTGACCCAGAGCGTCTCGAACGCCTCGTTTGGCATCTTTTTTCCCAAATTCTCCGGCAGCATCTATGAGATTTTGTCGGCACCGATCTCCTATTTGGAGATTGTCGTGGGCTACGTAGGGGCGGCGGCCTCGAAATCGATACTGCTGGGGCTAATCATCCTCGGCACGTCCAGCTTCTTTGTGCCGCTTGAGATCGCCCACCCGTTCTGGATGCTGACGTTTCTGGTGCTGACCGCCGTCACTTTTAGCCTGCTGGGCTTTATCATCGGCATCTGGGCGGATGGCTTCGACAAGCTGCAGCTGGTACCGCTGCTGGTGATTACCCCGCTCACGTTCCTGGGCGGCAGCTTCTACTCCATCGATATGCTGCCTCCGTTTTGGCAGAGCGTGACCTTGGCGAATCCGGTGGTGTATCTCGTCAGCGGTTTCCGCTGGAGCTTCTACGGCATTAGCGATGTCAGCTTGGGCGCTAGCGTGGCTATGATTTTGCTGTTTTTGGCGGCAAGCCTTGCCACCATTGCGTGGATTTTCCGCACCGGTTACCGCTTAAAGCCCTGATGCTGAAGTGACCTCTTCGACGTTTTATAAAGGTAATGTCTGTTTATGCCGCTACTGCAAAGTACTGTTTACCGCCTTGAGCCATCTCTCGATGGCGAACGCTTAAGTGTGACGGCCCCGCCTGCCGAGGCCGCTGCCGGCGATGACGCGGTGATGGCAAGCCTAGTGAATGCGCTAAACGATACCTACAACACCAAAGCGAAGGGCTGGGGGCGCTTTGCCGAGCAGGGCGAGCAGGCCGGGCCGCTGGTGGCGTGGCTCACGGCGTATCAAGCCGACGAGCAAACCTTTGCCCAACTGGCGAATGCCATTGCCGAGCGACTGGCCCAAACGCTGCAGGGGCAGCTCTCCGTTGGCGGTTACTTGGTCATCGCTCATCTACAACAGGGCGATACGGAAACGCTGCTGATGGCCCTCATTCACCAGCGGGAAGGTATCGGCTTTAACGACGCACACCAAGCGGTGCCTGCCGCCCAACTGAACACGAGCCAACTCACCCTGGCAGCCCGCATCAACCTGACCCAGTGGCAGAGCGGTGGGGAAAGTACCCAGTACGTCTCGTTTCTGAAAGATCGGGGCGGTAAAAAGCTCGCCGATGGCGTAGCGGTGCTGCTGGGCATGGAGGAGGGCATCGATGCCCCTGCCGAAACCCGCACCTTGCTGAAAGCGTTTAGCGACTACGTCGAAAAAGAGGATTTAGACGACGACGCCAGCCGGGAAAAAACCGATACTCTGGTTGATTACGCCAACGAGCAGCTGCGCCGTGGCGAACCCATGACGCTGGAAGAGCTCTCCGGGCTTGTGGATGAGAAGCAGCCCAAGGCGTTTTACGACCATATTCGCAACGCCGACTACGGCCTTTCGCCGGAAATCCCGCCGGACAAACGCACTATCAACCAGTTTCGTCGCTTCACCGGGCGCTCTGGCGGCGTCTCGATCAGCTTTGATTCACACCTGCTGGGTTCCAGCATTGAGTATGACGAAACTCAGGATCGGTTGATTATTAAGCAAGTGCCTAAACAGCTCAAAGAGCAGCTCGCCAAGCGGAAAGAGTAAACGGCGAGGCCTAGGGCGGCACTCTTAAGGCGTCGTGTAGTCCTAGGTTAGCCACTGATATGAGGAGACCGCCGTGCTGGATGCCATTCACTCTTTCTTCCAACATGTGCTATCCGCGCCTGAACAGCGTGATAACCAAACGCTCACCCTAGAGCTAGCGTCGGCAGCGCTGCTGTGTGAAGTGATGCGCGCCGATTACGACAACAGTGATGAAGAGCGCGCAGCGCTAAAGCAAATGCTGATGGCGCGCTATCGGCTCAACGAGCAAGATGTCAGCGAGTTAATGGCCCTGGCAGAGGCGGAGGTCGATGACGCGGTGGATCACTATCAGTTCGTCAGCCTGATCAAACAGCACTACGGCTACGAGCAGCGTCTGGAACTGGTCAATTTAATGTGGCAGCTGGCTTGGGCCGACGGCAAGCTGGATCCTCTCGAAGAGCATCGGATTCGTCGGCTGGCAGATCTGCTGCATGTCAGCCATAGCGACTTTATTCGCAGCAAGCTTAACCAGTCACCGGAAGAACCCTCTTTCCATCACGAGACCCACGGCAAAGGAGCGCCGAAACGCCCATGAGTAACACGCAGGATGCGACGAACTTAACCGAACTGATCCACACCATGGAGCAGATGGAGCAGGAAAAAGAGCAGGTCAGCGTGGATGACGTGGTACATGCAGTGGGGCGGCGTTCGTTTGGGCCACTGCTGCTCTTGGCAGGCTTGATTACGCTGGCGCCGATTATTGGCGATATTCCCGGTATGCCAACGCTCATGGCCATCCTGGTACTGCTGACCTCTTCGCAGCTGTTGGTAGGCCGAGAAACCTTCTGGCTGCCTAAATGGCTACTTAATCGTTCTTTATCACGACAGAAGTTTGATAAAGCGCTGCACTACATGAAAAAGCCCGCCAAATGGGTAGATAGCTTACTGGGTGTGCGTTTGGCTTGGATGACGGGCTATATCGGCATCCGGATCACGGCCATTGCCTGCCTGCTCGTAGCCTTAGCAATGCCGCCCATGGAATTTATTCCGTTCAGCGCTAACGGTGCCGGGCTTGCGCTCACGCTGTTTGGGCTGGGGCTGGTGGCCAGAGATGGCCTGATGCTGGCGCTGGGGTTTTTGCTTACCGGCGTGACCTTCACGGTAGTAGTGATGAATCTCATCTAATGCTTTACTAGGCACTTTCGCTATTCGACGTAAAGTAAGAAGGAGCTAAGTGCCTACGATGAGCAACTCACCCCATTCGCCGCCACCCCCAAAACCTCCTCACCAGCAGTCGGTCTGGGAGCGGCGTATTGAAACCGCACTGTGGAACTCGCGCTTTTTGGTCATGCTGGCGGTGGTGCCGAGCTTATTAGGCTCGCTGATGCTGTTTATCGTCGGCACGCTGGATATTCTTAAAGTGGTGGGCGATGTACTGCACTACTACTTGGTGGATGACACCCATAACATCCACGACACCCTGGTGCCCGATATCATTATTGCGGTGGATATCTATCTGATCGCCATCGTGCTGCTGATCTTTGGGCTAGGGATATACCGGCTGTTTGTCTCCCGCATTGATCAGGCCGAGGTGCGCTATCCTACGCACCCCTTCAATGTTGCTTCACTCGATCAGTTGAAAGACAAAATCGCCCGTGTGGTGATTTTAGCCGTGATTATCGAATTCTTCCGAGCCGTCGTGGATATTCGCTTCAGCACACCGCTAGAGGCGATTTATTTAGCGCTCTCGGTGCTGGCGCTGGCCGCCGCGCTCTACTTGATGAGTTTGGCGCATAAAGGGGAGTAGTCATTAACAAGTAGTCATTAACAAGTAGTGATTAACAGGAGGAGTGGCACGCGTCGTTACTCCTCTGCCAATAAATCGGCCACCAGCGCGTTAAGCTGCTGCTGGAACTGGCCACCGGGCGATGGCGGAGTTGGGTCTGAGGTAATCACCACCGTCATCTCCCGCTCGGGAATCACATAAAGCGCCTGCCCGCCGTATCCTCTCCCGTAAGCAACGTGTTCATCCGCTAACGTCGTGATAAACCAGCCAAAGCCGTAGCCATCCCCTGTCCAGGGTGATTGGCCTCTGGGCGTCCATGAATCCTCTACCCAGCCTTCAGGCAGCACGCGCTGGCCATTGGCCACGCCGTCGTTGCGGTACAGCTCCCCAATCGCAATGAGCGCGCGAGGGGAAAGCTGCATATCGTTACCGCCAAAGTAGACCCCTTGAGGGTCCTGCGGCCACGGGGGAATCGCAATACCGAGCGGTTCGCCTAACAAGCGCTGGGCAAGTGCAAGGGTGCTTTCACCGCTGGCCTGAGTCAGCGCCGCCGAGAGCAAATGGCTGGTGCCGGTGGAATAGAGCATGCGCCCGCCTGGGCGGTCAACGAACGGGCGAGTAAGCGCATCGTTTACCCAATGAGCGCTGGCCACCCAAGCGCCGTAGTTGCTGCCCGAAGTACGCTCTAACCCCGCTTGTTGTGCCAGTAAGTGCGCCACTGTGATGTCGTTCACCTGTGGGTCGGCACCGCTCGGCACGCTATCTAGCAGTGCTACCAGAGGTTGATCAACGGATTCCACAATGCCCGCCTCAATAGCGGCACCGGTAATCGCAGCCAACACCGTTTTTGATAACGACTTAACGTTGGCAGGTGTGGCCACCCCAGGGCCGCCTTGGTGATGCTCATGGATGATATTGCCCTCATAAGCCACCACGACGGTATGAACGCGATCCAGCGCTTGAGCCTGTTGATTGAGGGCTTGCAGCGCATTTGGAGAGGGCTCTGACGCTGTCGTTGCGACAGCCACAAAGGAACTCATCACACCGCTAATCACACAGGTCATCACGAGGGCAGTCGTTTTCATTACGGCACCAGGGAGGAAGATGGGTAAGATTCTGATAGGCGTGAGAAATGAAGGTTCCCTGGCGGTGTCCATCAACGCCATTACGCAAACTGAGAAAAAGCCTGCTACGCTAGGAGAGATTATTGAAGGGAAGCAACCCTTTGATTTCCATGAAACGCTAAAGCAAGGAGTGCCGTTATGCGTAACATTATCTACATCGTAGGTCTGATCGTTGTTGTTCTGTTTATTCTTTCGCTGTTAGGCCTGCGTTAAGTTGCACCATGAATGACACGCATTGCGTGATGCGATATTAGCGCTTCAAAACGCCCGCTCCCCCAGCGGGCGTTTTTTATACGTGCCTCACTCCCGCGTTAGGCGCAATCTGCTGCCCCCTGGCCAAACATGTCGAACATCAGTTCGCGGCCTAATGGGGTTAGGACAAAGCGGCCATACTCGTTAAATGTAGCCGCATCACTCTCTTCTAATACTCGCTGGCAAAGCGACCAGCGTGAATGCTGATGGCTCAATGACGCCAACTCTTGACGCGATAAACCACGCTGCGCCAGGGTAAGAGTTTCAAGCACGTGTCCACTCTCGTACATCAATTCCGCCACGCTAGACAAACAATGGCGCAGGCTGCGTTGTACGTGGAAGGAAGCAGTAGAGGCGGGGGATAACGTTTCGGCGGGCATAGGGGAATGCTCCTACAGTCACAGCAAAATGGGTGTGCTGCAGTGCATTGTAAAGCAGGTGGTGGGTTAGACCAAGGTCTATATTAGGTGCCTTTGTCGCCGTCACGCAATCGCCATGTAGGCTGTCTATACTTTCTTAAAAGCATTATGTTACTCATACAGTAAGTAGTAAGGTTTCCATGTGTGAGGGTTATTCACCCTAAAGTTAGGGCAACGCTTGCCGATAGGTAACCTAATGATTAAATCGTATTGAATAAGGGGCGTCAGCACGGCAGGCGGCTTTTTCAAAAAAGGACAGTAATGTATGGCTTCCATTTCTTCATTGGGTATTGGTTCTGGGCTTGATCTCAACGGCTTGCTCGATCAGCTGCAAGACGCTGAGCGTGGCAAGCTGGCCCCCATCGAACGGCAACTGGAAACCCAGCAAACCAAAATCTCTTCCTATGGCCAACTGCAAACAGCCCTATCTGCCTTTCAAGATGCGGCGGATGCACTCAACGACAGCTCGCTTTACGAAAGTCTTTCTACCAACGTTGGAGGCGAGGCGCTCTCAGCAACGGCGAACGGCGAAGCGCAGCCCGGCAGCTATAACGTTACGGTGGATACGCTGGCGACTCGCGGTACCTTAGCATCGGTAGGGGTAACCGCAGCCGATGAAGCGCTTACCACCACTGAGCAGACGCTAACGTTCACCTTTGGTGATGGCAGCACGCAAGACGTGACCCTTGCGGCAAATAGCACGCTTGAAGACATGCGGGATGCCATTAATGCAAATGAAGAGTCCGGCGTTAATGCGACAATCGTGTTTGATGGCGCTGACTACCGACTAGCCCTGAGTTCGAGCGAAACCGGTGCCGAAGCCTCCATCACGAATTTCAGTTTTTCTGATACTGCGCCTTTCGCTGCTGACATCGATAACACGCTGCAAGCAGGTACCAATGCGTCCCTGAACGTCAACGGGATCGCGATTACCAGCGCTACCAACCAAGTTGAAGGCGCGATACAAGGCGTGACGCTCAATCTAGAAGCCGAGGGGGACAGCACCGTCAAGGTAGAGCAGGATACTCTTGCAGTTCGTGAAGCCATTACCGATTTTGTAAATTCCTATAATGATCTTAAAAATGTCATAGGTGAGCTTACAAATTATAATGCGGAAACAGGCGCTGCTGGTGAGCTGTTGGGAGACAATGCGGTACGCACTGTGGAGTCGCGTTTGCGCAGCGTGCTGGGTGGCGGTGTTGAAGGCCAGCTCTCCACGCTGGCGGATATCGGTATTTCACTACAGCGTGATGGCACCTTAGAGGTCGATGGCGACAAATTGGACGGTGCCATCGCCAATAACCAGGATGCGCTTTCCGCTTTTTTTGCAGGCGCTGCCGATAACGAAGGCATGGCAGGCCAGGTCAACCAAACCATCGAACAGTTGTTAGGTAGTAATGGCACGGTGTCGGGGGCGATCTCCGGCGCCGAGAACCGCGTCGAGTCTCTTGGGGAGCGCTACACGCGCATGGAGCAATCCATCGAACAAACGATTTCCCGATACCGCACCCAGTTCGGTCAGTTGGATAGCATGATTGCCCAAATGAACCAAACGAGCGACTACCTTACTCAGCAGTTTGATGCGCTAGACGCTCAACTAGGCCGTGAATGAACATCATAGGTCTATGAGTGTGATCACAACGCCTGCGCTAAGCAGGCGTTTTTATTCGTGTAATGACTCACTTGTCGTTAAACGGTGAAAAAGGTCTAAAGTTAAGCGTTGTTTCGTCGATAGAAGTACTATTAAATTTGGCCGCAACGCCACCGCTGGCGCAATGTCAAAATGGTCGTGGGTTTAGCCTTTTGCACCGAGGAACATCTGCATGGCGACAATAACCTCCCTAGGCGTTGGTTCGGGCCTGGATCTGACGGGTTTACTGGATCAGCTAAAAGAAGCGGAGCAGGGAAAGCTTGCGCCGATTACCCGCCAAAAAGAGCAGCAGCAGGCCAAAATTTCAGCTTATGGGCAATTGCAGACATCGCTGAACAGTTTTAAAGATGCGCTAGCGACGCTGAACGACCCTAAACTCTATCAGAGCCTTTCAGCCAGCGTTCGTGGCGATGCCATTAAAGCCACTACTTCTGCCAGCGCGTTGCCCGGTAGCTATCGAGTAGAGGTATCGCAGTTAGCCACCTCCGGCACGCTGGCCTCGACCCGGGTGACTGACCAAGACGCCGCGCTAGACCTCCAGGGCGCAACGACGCTACGGCTGGCGTTTGGCGATGCCGACTCCGTCGATATCGATATCGCCCCCGGCAGCAGCCTTTCCGCGATACGCGATGCCATCAACGCCGACAAAGACGCGGGCGTCAACGCCACCATCATCAACGATGGACAAGGCTATCGGTTGGCGCTCAGCTCTAAAAATACCGGTGCGAATGCCTCTATTGCCAGCTTTAGCTTTGTCGATACCAGTCAAGATCCGACGGCAACGGTAGCAGGTCCTTTTGCGGAAGATGCCGCTACCAAGCGGGCAGGTGAGGACGCCGCACTCACAGTCAACGGTATTGCTATCAGCAGTGCCAAGAACCAAATCGAAGGCGCCATTCAAGGAGTGACGCTGAACCTGGCAGAGCTGAGCATCGCCGATGGCGAAACGGCTAACAGTACCATCAATGTAGAAAGAGATACGTTAAAACGGCGTGAAGCAGCTACTGGCTTCGTCAAAGCGTTCAATGAGTTAAAAGGTACTATTGGCAAGCTCTCCAGTTTTAGTGGTGATTCTGAGGCTCCCGGTGAGTTAGTGGGGGATAATACCTTGCGCACTATCGAAAGCCGTATACGTAGCGTATTGACAAGCAGTGTAGAGGGGGGGGAGTTATCTACCTTGAGCCAGTTGGGTATCACGCTCCAGCGTGATGGCACGTTAGAAGTGGATGATGCCAAATTGAGCGACTTGGTAGCGAACAAATCTCAGGCGCTGAGCGACTTTTTTGCAGGTGATGCGACAGGTAATGGGCTGGCAGGAAAACTTATGTCCACCGTAGAGCAAATGCTTGGTAACAATGGCTTGGTGAAGCTCGCTATCAATGGTGCTGAAAGTCGCGTAAAAAGCCTGGATGAGCGTTTTGAGCGTATGGAGGTGACCATCGAGAGGACTATTAGTCGCTATCGGGCTCAATTCAGCCAGCTGGACGCTATGATTGCGCAAATGAACAGCATGAGCAGCTATCTCACCCAGCAATTCGAAGCGTTGGATTATCAGCTAGGTCGTAAGAAATAGCCGCTACCAATCGCCGCAAGCTCCCTTCACAAGGGGGCTTTTTCACTTCTGAGCCAAGGTGAAGATGGCAAGAGCAGGTGCAAACCAGCCAAAATAGGTGATGGTGACGACTGTGGTGGGAGGCAGCTTTAGCTCGCGACCGATTTCACCGAGTGTCAAAAGTTACCACCCAGTTACCAAAAATTACACGATTTTTTGTCAGCCTCTCTAAAGATTCTCCTCGTATAGCCGTTAATTAATATAACGGCGCACCATGTCGCCGAAAAGCAGGCCTGACGGCCAGTTCACACGCAAGGAGAATCACCATGTCAGTGATCAATACCAACATCACCTCGATGATCGGTCAGCAGAACCTGCGCGAGTCGCAGAATGCTCTGCAAACCTCAATGGAGCGTTTGAGCTCTGGCCTGCGCATCAATAGTGCTAAAGATGATGCGGCTGGCCAAGCTATTGCCAACCGTATGACTTCTCAGATTACTGGTCTTGCACAGGCGCAGCGTAATGCTAATGACGGTATTTCGTTGGCACAAACCGCTGAGGGCTCGCTAAACCAAGTTAACGACAACTTACAGCGTATTCGTGAGCTGTCTGTGCAGGCACAAAACGGTACAAACACAGCAAATGACCTCCAGTCCATCCAGGACGAAGTGACGCAGCGTCTGGCTGAAATTGACCGTATTTCCAGCGAAACTAGCTTCAACGGAGTTAGCGTTCTAGCTTCTGACCAAGGCCTTCAGATCCAAGTCGGTGCGAACGATGGCGAGCAAATTACCGTCAACCTCAAAGAAATCAACTCGACAACACTTAACCTTGGTAACTTCGATTTAACTAACAAATCGCTGAATACCAGCGGTTTGTCTGCTAGTCCGGTCACTGAAACAGTACCTGCGTCTTTGAATATCGAAGATGTCTCCTTTGAAGATGCGGCGGGTGGTCAGTCGGTCTATTACTTCGCTAGTAACACTAACCCTGACGTTACTTATGCCTCTTTCAGTGCAAGCCCAACTGCTTCTGATGAGCTATACACGCTGAATTACAACAGCACATCTGGCGCATTCACCTACGACTCGAGCACTGCTTCAGGCGCGACAGGTGGCGATGTAACTGCCGCTACAGACGGTATTTCTATCGGTGGTGGTCGTACTATAGACCCAGCAGACGTCAACGCTACAGATTCCAATGCTGCGGCTTCCCCAAGTCTCTCCGTTAACGCTGCTGGCTCGTTCTATGTTCAGGTGGGCACTGCTTACTACACGGCAACTGTGGACTTTGATGCTGATTCTAGCACTTATGGTCAAGTTAGCTATGACTCATCGACTGCGGCATCAAGCGCTGCAGACTTTACTAATGCGGATGCACTGTCATCAGATCTGGACGAAGTGACCGATCCGACGCCGTCTGTTGCAATCGATACTAGTGGTCTTAGTGCAGATGCAGTTGGTACAAGTCCAGAAGTATTCACCGATGAAGACGGTGGGTACGTTGTTAAAGGCTCAGTTGACGGCCAAGATGTTTACTTTGCTGCAACAGTAGATGAAAGTACCGGTGTTGTCACGCTTGGTGACAAGCTAAACGCTGACCCGCTTGCTTCTCTAGACGCAGCCTTGAATCAGGTAGATAGTCTACGCTCCGAGTTGGGTGCCGTACAAAACCGTTTCGAAGATGCCATCACCAACTTGAGCACCAATGAAACGAACCTAGCGGCAGCACGTTCGCGCATCGAAGATGCTGACTACGCTGTAGAAGTGGCTAACATGACACGCGCCCAGATCCTGCAGCAGGCGGGCACATCGGTGCTGGCACAGGCTAACCAGCTGCCACAGAACGTTCTATCTCTTCTCGGATAATGCGCTAGTATTTCCGGCTGCACCACATCAGGCCCCATATGGGGCCTGTTTTTTTGCAAATAAAAGAACAAAATGGTTAATTGAACGCTATTCCAGCAGCAGGGCTGGCGATTCTGCTAGAAAATAAACCCAGATTAAAAATTTCAGCTTTAAGTGATTTTGCCGAGGCAGACAATAATGTCGAAAAAAAAACCAGCGTTTCGTACGCCTTCCAAGCCAGCAGGCAATGATCTTGTATCTGCTAGAAAACTAGCCGAGGCAAACCCCAGCGATGCAAATCGTTGGAAGCATTTTGGCACTATGCTGACTAACACTGGAAAGTACGAAGCGGCATTAGAGGCTTTGGAGAAAGCACGGGTACTCACGCCCAATGATGCTGGTACATTAAGTACAATGGCATTTTCTTGTCATAAGCTAGGTGATATAGCGTCGGCCGAAACCTATCTGTCGAAGTCGCTAGACTTAGACGAAAATAATGTTCAAGCACTTCTACTTAGTGGCATGATTGAACAAGAAAAAGGGCACAAAGAAAAAGCCCTAGCATTCTTTGAACGAGCTGAATTGATAGCGCCGGGTGACGAGCCTGTGCTTCGCAATAAAGCTATCACGCTAAGTACCCTGGCTCGTTTTGATGAAGCGATTGTTTTAATGGAGCGGCTGCTTAAGAAAAATCCGAACAGTTACAGCTTGTTGAATGATACCGCTAATATTCGTCGCGACGTTGGTGACTTTGAAGGATTAGACAGTTATTTCAATAAGGCAATTGAGTTGGCGGGAAATAACCCGGTGCCTTACTCTAATCGGCTTACCTACATACATTATGATCCGGCGTGGTCGCGTGAGGAGATATTTAGGGTTTGCTGCGAGTGGCAAGACCGCTATGCGCCTAAAGTTCCGCCTCAACGACCTGTTCCCGATAGTCTTGATCCCAACAAGCGTTTGCGTATCGGCCTTTTTTCAGATGGGTTTCGTAACCACCCTGTCGGCACGATGATCATTCGTGCGTTAGAAAATTTAAGTAAGCAGGAAGTCGAAATTTATCTCTATGCCTCGCATGGAGAAGTGGATCATCTTACCAAACGTATTCAGCAAGTAGCAGACCAATGGCAGCCTATAAAGCACTTGAAGGGTGAGCAATTTGCCGCAAAAGTGCGTGAAGATAAGATTGATATTTTAATCGATCTGTCCGGGCATAATGCTGGAAGCCGCTCTCAGGCAGTAGCCATGCAGCCAGCCCCTTTACATGTGAAATGGGTAGGCGGGCTTATCAATACGACGGGCATAAAAGCAATGGATTACTTGATAAGTGATCTTGTTGAAACGCCGGTCGGAGATGAAGAAGATGCCTTCTACGTTGAAAAGCTCATTCGCTTGCCAGATGACTACATTGTTTTCTCTCCACCCACTTATGCTCCCTCCGTAGGGCCGCTGCCAGCCAAAATGAATGGCTATGTCACTCTAGGGTGTTTCAATAATCCCACTAAGATTAATCAGGCTACTTTGCGTGAGTGGGCAACACTAATGCATCAATTGCCGAACTCTCGACTCTTCTTAAAAGGGCGGCCTTATACAAGTGAGAGTTTTTGTCAGCGTATTATTGACTTTATGGCGCAGCAGGGGGTTGATAAGGAGCGTTTGATTATCGAAGGCCCTGCCTCTCATAAGGGGCTGCTGGAAGCTTATAATCGTGTTGATATTGCATTGGATTCCTGGCCCTACTCGGGTGGTTTGACGACCTGCGAATCACTGTTTATGGGAACACCGGTTGTGACGCTCCCTGGACCAACATTTGCTGGCCGACACAGCGCCACGCACTTGGTGAACGTTGGTATGCCTGAGCTCGTGACGCACAGCTGGGATGAGTATAGACATCGGGTCATTGAGTTAGCTGGCGATACGGATAGCCTGTCGACTATTCGTAATCACCTTAGAAGTATCTTGTTACAGTCGCCCGTTTGTGATGGACGCCGATTTGGTTTTCACCTGATGAAGGCGCTGCGTAGTATTTGGCAACGCTATTGTGAAGATAAAGCACCGGAAACATTAACCTTCGAGAAAAGTGGAGAGGCCTGGTTCAAAGGCGAGGGAGTACCCGTCGAAGTAGAGGTGTCTCAGCCTGAGCGCGATCCACTTAAAGATGGCTTTGCATGGGATATTGAAGGCCAAGTTGTTACTATTGACAATAGTAGTAAAGTACTTCGTGACCGAGGCTTGTCTACGTTGCTTCGCACGAAGGCCTTTGCGCTAATTGCATTTGATCCGCGTAGCTTAATACAAGAGCCAGAGCGCTATAAAGGGCATGAGTATATTCAGTTAGTTCCTCATGCTGCATTAGGCGATGGAGCGGCTAGGACACTCTATGCATGCTTAGATAATGAAATGAGTAGCGTGCTAAAACCCTTGTCGCCTGAGCAGCTTCCTGTGGCTCTTGGTCAGTCTGCTAAAGTATTGGCTGAATTGCCGATACCCACAATTGCTTTAAATAATATCGAGGGCTTGCAAAGCCTGGATTGGTTAGTTGTTGATGAGCTTAGTGATACGGTTGCTATACTTGAGAATGGTTACAGCGCCCTACAAAACGCGCTGGTATTAGAAATAAAGACGGCTTTTCAGCGAACCCACGAGCGCCAAGCTTCATTGGATGAGGTCTCGCATTGGGCGGTACGTCATGGTTTCCGCTTTTACAGTTTTAACAAAATGGGCCATCGTTCTCACTTTCCTATGAGAGATAACTTGCTCAAAAAGCAAAGCTCCGAGCTTGTCACCGTAGAGGCTCTCTTTATTCCTAGTGACGTGCGTTTGAGTGCTATGTCAGCAGCTCAGCGAATGAAGCTCGCCTTTATATTGCATACCGTGTATGGAATTCGTGACTTTACTTATCAAGTGCTTGATGGAATCGATAACGAGCTTGCGCATAGTTACCTGCTATCCGAGCGTATTCTCTCTGAAAATATCGAAAAAGACGATAATGAGCGAGGCGCACCACCACAGGTTGAAGCGAGTCAACATGTCGAGGCCAAAAAGCCCTCTGTCGATTCGAGTGAAACGAGTGCTGGCGTGTTCGACCTGCCTGACGCCCCATTTATGTCTGAGCTAGAGCGCCAACTTTTTTTAAGCAGTTTGAAGAAGGCTAAAAGGTATTTTGAGTTTGGCTCAGGTGGCTCCACCGTTTGGGCGGTAAAGGAAGGACTGACAGTATATGGCGTGGAGAGTGACGCTAAATGGGTTAGCGCGCTAAAAGGGACGTTAGGCCAGCAGTGTCAGGTTGAAGCCGTCGACATTGGCCCAACGAAAGAGTGGGGGTTCCCCACCTCAATGCATATGTCTGATCGGTTTTCAGCGTATAGTCAGGCCATTGCTAAGCATGCTCATTCATTTGATTTGATACTTGTGGACGGGCGTTTTCGAGTGGCGTGTACTATGTCAGCTATCTTGCATATTTTGGATCATGTAGACCAACCGCGAGATGCTCGAATTTTTATTCACGATTTCTGGAATCGTTCAAATTATCACGTAGTGCTCCCGTTCTTAGAAGTCGTAGATAGAGTAGATACTGCAGGGGTGTTCATGGTGTCTAAAAATGTTTTAAGAAAGGATGTGGTGTCGCTCTGGGAGCGGTATGTGAGGGAGCCGCAATAAGCTATTGTGCAGACCTTTGTGGTGGGCTGTTGGTTGAGAATAAACGAAGCCCTTTAGCCCGCCACGCCTTCATTGCGATGGCTGGGGCATGGTGTTGCGGCGTATAGGTATCGCTAGCAGTCCTGTTTGAGCGCTAGCTTTGAGTATTCGAAACCGGTGGTTTGTGGCATAAGTCGTTTATCGTCAAGGCGGAACACGAGAATTCATTACGAGCCTGAGTCTGATATTAGGAGCGCTTTTGCATGGTCTCTGAAATCACCATGACTGCCAAAGATCACGAAACCGTGATATTGAAACTTGAGGCATTGATTCGAGACACCCAAGCACTTATCGATAAAGTAGTACACCACGGTTTGGATCAAACCCAGGCAGATGATTATGATCAGCTGATGATTATTCTCGATAGCGCTGTAAAACAGCAGCGGGTACATACCTTAGGCATGCTGAAAGCCTCCTCTCATACGTAGCCCTAAACCCTTATCGTTGGTGCGGCGTATCCCGCTAGCCTTCCTTTCCTGCTAAATTCCAAAAGGGCATCGGGCCCGACGGCGGAGAAACAAGGATGGGTAAGGTTCACTTTATTGGTGGTGAGAAGGGCGGTGTAGGCAAGTCGATGACGGCGCGGGTGTTAGCGCAGTACTACATTGATCACGAACGGCCATTTTTGGGGTTTGATTGCGATGCCTCCCACGGCACGTTTTCACGTTTTTATCAGGAGTATGCCTCTCCGGTGGTGGTAGGCGATGACGATAGCCTGGACGGCATGCTTTCGGCCGTGGAAGAGCATCCTGATCGCGATTTAATTATCGACTTGGCCGCGCAGTCCGCCCAGCCCATCAATCGGTGGATTGAGGAAACCGATGTGTTTGGCCTGCTCGATGAGTTGGGCATGCAGGTCGTATGGTGGCACGTGATGGACGATGGCGCAGATTCAGTCGCGCTCCTGTCTCAGGTGTTAACCCGTTACGCGTCGCAGCCGGTGGATGTCGTGGTCGTTCAGAACCTTGGGCGTGGCGAAAGCTTTGAGCGCTTTACGCAGTCAGAGGCGTATCAGCAGGCCCGTGTGCAAGGGGCTACTCTCATAGAGCTACCTCGCTTGCATGCCAAGCTCACGCAAAAAATCGACTTCAATAACAGCAGTTTCTGGGCGGTGGCCAACGACCGCCGTTTGATGAATATTGCTGAACGTCAGCGCATGAAGGTGTGGTTGCGTCATGCTTATGCGCAGCTAGAAAGTGCGGTAACGGAGCATAGTCAATAAAGACAGTAACGGTGCGTGCGTTCTAGTTCCCAAAAATAATAAGAAGACGGTTTATTATTTCTTTTTTGCTGGTATCTTGTCGGCATTGCGCTGGTGGTGGCTGAAGAAATGCCTATGCCAGCGCCTCCGTCTCCAGTCTGGGTGTATCGATACCCAAAGAGGAAAAATATGGTGAATCTAAACCGTTTGAAAAAAACTGTCGTTGCTCTTTCCATAGGCGTTGCAGGGTTAGTCTCCGTGGCTGCCCAGGCCGACACACTGCGGGTAGGCATGTCCGGTGGTTACTTTCCGTTCACTTATGTTGAGCAGGATGAGCTGAAAGGCTTCGAAGTCGATGTGATGAATGCCATCGGGGAGATCACCGGCGACGAGATTGAGTTCGTGACCGCCAGCTTCTCGGGCTTGGCAGGCATGTTGGAATCTGGCCGCATTGATACCATTGCCAACCAAATTACCATTACCGATGAGCGCAAAGCCAAATATGCCTTTACCGCGCCTTATGTGTACGACGGTGCCCAAGTGGTCGTGCGTGCAGGTAACGACACCATCAACGGCGTTGAGGATTTGTCCGGTAAAAGCGTGGCAGTGAACTTAGGGTCTAACTACGAGCAGCTCCTGCGCGAGCAGCCAAATGCCGACGAGATCGATATCCGCACCTACGAATCCAACGTTGAGCAGGATGTGGCCCTGGGTCGTGTTGATGCGTTCGTGATGGACCGAGTGAGTGCCAGCCAAGTGATCAGCGAGCGCGGTTTGCCGCTCGCGTTGGCGGGGCAGCCGTTTACTACCATCGAAAACGCGCTACCGTTCCGTGACGATGAAGAAGGGCGAGCGCAGCGTGATCGTGTCGATACCGCGCTGGTGGAACTACGTGAAAACGGCACCTTGGGTGAAATATCTCAGAAATGGTTCGATACTGACATCACGCAGCCATAAGTCAGCCATAAGCACGGCTAACTCCTGATGATGGCGGCCGTGGCATTGCCACGGCCGTTTTGCTTATAAGCGATACGACGATGCTAAATGTGGAGTATATGTGGGGCCTGTTGCCGGTCCTGCTCAGTTATTTACCGCTGACGCTGCAGATGGCGAGCATCGCCATGGTGTTGGCACTGATCATTGCCTGTCTGTTGGCGGTTGTGCGGGTTTTGAAAATCCCCGTATTGAACGGCGCAGCGCTGCTGTTTATCTCGTTTTTTCGCGGCACGCCGCTGCTCGTTCAGCTGTTTCTGTTTTACTACGGCCTGCCTCAACTGATTAATGCGCTGATCTCCATTAATGGCGTCACCGCTGCGGTGTTGGGACTTACTCTGCACTTTTCGGCGTATATGGCGGAATCCATTCGTGCGGCAATTGTGGGGATTGATCGTAGCCAAACCGAAGCGGCGCTCTCGATTGGCATGACTCAATCACAGCTGATGCGTCGGATTATTCTGCCTCAAGCTACTCGCGTCGCTACGCCGACGTTGATGAACTACTTCATCGATATGATTAAAGCGACCTCGCTGGCCTTCACGTTGGGCGTGACGGAGTTGATGGGCGCGACCCAAAAAGAGGCGTCAGGTAGCTTTTTATACTTAGAAGCTTTCTTGCTAGTGGCGATTATCTACTGGGTGGTGGTGGAAGCGCTCTCTTGGGGCCAGCGCCGCTTAGAAACGTACCTGAATAAGGCGTACCAGCGATGATTACGCTTGAGTCTGTCAGTAAGCAGTTTGGTCAGCAGCCGGTCTTTACCAATGTCAATTTACACCTAGAACAGGGCGAAATCATCGTCATTATTGGCCCATCGGGCACCGGTAAGTCGACCTTGCTGCGCTGTATCAATTTTCTAGAGCGCCCAGAGGCAGGGCATATCACCGTCGGCGATTTGCGCGTTGATGCGCGTAAGGCCAGCCGGGCGGATATTTTGGCGCTGCGCCGCCGCACTGCCTTTGTGTTTCAGAACTACGGCCTGTTCGCTAACAAAACGGCGCTGGAGAACATTAGCGAAGGCATGATCGTGGTGGACAAGTTGCCCAAGGCGCAGGCCCATGCCCGGGCAAGGGAGATTCTGGAGCGCATTGGCTTGGCGGATAAAGCGGATGCCTATCCCGCATCGCTTTCCGGCGGCCAGCAGCAGCGGGTAGGCATTGGTCGTGCCATGGCGGCGAATGCTGATGTCATTTTGTTTGATGAGCCGACCTCGTCCCTTGACCCGCAGTGGGTAGAAGAAGTGCTTGGCCTCATGAAGCAGTTGGCTGCCGAGCAGCAAACGATGATTGTGGTGACCCACGAGATGCAGTTCGCAAGAGACGTGGCCGATCGCGTGGTGTTTATGGATGAAGGCCAGATTGTAGAGCAGGCACCCCCCGAGCAGCTGTTCACTAATCCGCAGGATGAACGCACGCGGCGCTTTTTACGCAAGATTCTGGCACCTCAGGGGCAGTCATTGCCCTAGCGTTGCGCGCTTGAAAAGCATTGACAACGGCTAGCAAGCCCGCTCTACGCGTGATAGACTACGCCATCCTCTCAGACAAGACCCGTGAACGGGCAGCCATAAGACTGCTCGTTACACTATTTGGCAGAGCTAGAAACGCTGCTAAATCAATTGGTTGTTAAGGAAATGTCGTGATTTGGCAAATGCCAGCCGACAAACACATAGTAAATTCGTTGCCGTTTATAGGCAGCCCTTATTCTCCAAGGAGATACCTGTGGCGAACAGCAAGCAAGCACGCAAGCGCGCCCGCCAGGCCGAGACTCGTCGCGTCCTGAAAGCCAGCCAGCGCAGCATGGTCCGCACCTACATCAAGCGTGTGATCAAAGCGATCAACACTGGTGACCATGGCAAAGCAATGGAAGAGTTCAAGGTCATGCAGCCGGTCGTTGACCGCATCGCTGACAAAGACGTTCTTTCTAAAAAGAAAGCAGCACGTCTGAAAAGCCGCTTGAACAAGCGCATTAAGGCTCTGGCGGCGTAAGTCGGCAGGCGCCATAAAAAAAACCGGCTGCGGCCGGTTTTTTTGTGCCTGAACGTCGCCTGCCGGGCGATATGTGCATCTCTATTTAGCCTGTAGGGAATAACCTGATGAGCGCCGATACACCACAGCATGCCAATATGCCGCCGCCACGCCGCGGGCTCATGCGTTCGGGGTTGGTGGTCAGCGCGATGACAATGCTCTCCCGGGTGATGGGATTGGTGCGCGATGTGGTCGTGGCAACGTTTCTGGGCGCGGGCAACGGCTCAGACGCCTTCTTTGTGGCGTTTAAAATTCCTAATTTTCTGCGCCGTTTATTTGCAGAAGGGGCGTTTAACCAGGCATTTGTGCCGGTGCTCTCTGAGTACTCCACCCAGCGCACCAAGCAGGAGATTCGTGAACTGCTGAATGCGGTGGCGGGGAGCTTAACCGCGCTGCTGGCGTTAATCACCGCGTTGGCGATGCTGGGCGCACCCTGGCTGGTATGGCTGTTTGCTCCTGGATTTGGCCGCGACCCTGAAAAGCTGGCACTGACCGCTGATATGCTGCGGCTCACCTTTCCCTACCTACTGCTGATCTCGTTAACCGCCTTCTCCGGCAGTGTGCTAAACACTTGGAACCGCTTTGCAGTGCCCGCATTTACACCGGTGCTGCTGAATATTTCGCTGATCGGCGCGGCGCTGTTGTTAATGCCGCTAATGGAAGAGCCTGCCATGGCGCTGGCCTGGGGCGTACTGATCGCCGGGGCCGCTCAGCTTGCCTTTCAAGTGCCATTTTTGCTGCGTTTGGGGCTGCTGCCGACGCCGTGGCCTAACTTTGCCCACGATGGCGTGAAGCGCATTTTAAAGCTGATGGTGCCAGCTTTGTTTGGGGTCTCGGTATCGCAGATCAACCTGCTGTTGGATACGGTGCTGGCATCGCTGTTGGCCGCGGGCAGCGTCTCATGGCTTTACTACTCTGACCGTTTGGTAGAGCTGCCGCTTGGCGTGTTTGGTGTGGCGATTGGCACCATTATTTTGCCTGCGCTCTCCAAACGTCATACGGAGCAGTCCACCGAGCACTTCTCCGCTATGTTGGATTGGGCGATTCGTGTGGTGCTGCTATTGGGCGTGCCTGCAGCCCTAGCGCTGGCGGTACTGGCGGAGCCGTTTTTGATTACCCTGTTCCACTACGGGGCGATGACCGATAACGATATTCAGATGGCGGCCATGAGCCTGCGCGCCTATGCCTTCGGTCTGGTGGCCTTTATGCTGATCAAAGTGCTAGCGCCTGGCTTCTTCGCCCGCCAGGACACCAAAACACCGGTGAAGGTTGGCATTATCGCCATGGTCGCGAATATGGTGTTCAACCTGCTACTGATTTGGCCGCTGGCCCACGCGGGCTTGGCGTTGGCCACTGCGCTCTCTGCATTTTTAAACGCGGGGCTGCTGGGGTATCTGCTTTACCGCCAGCAGGTGCTGGTGTTTCAGCCGGGTTGGGGGCGTTACGCGGTGCAGTTAGTCGGCGGCAGCGTGCTGATGAGCGTGGCGCTTATGTTAGTCTCACCTGATTGGCAGGTGTGGTTAGAGTTTGGGCTATGGCAGCGCGTCCGCTGGGTGGCCGGGCTCGTAGTGCTCGGAGGCGGGCTCTATTTTATCTGGTTAACGGCGCTTGGCCTGCGGCTTCGTCACTTTAAAATGAACGGCTAGGGAAGGGGCAGGCGCGTCAGCGCCACTATCTTCTTCTGCACCAGACCAGCGCGTTCGTTATAATCAAATGCTTTGAAAACGGCTAGCGGCCTTAAAACGGAAAACGCTTTTAAAACAAGCTTTTAAAAAAGAGGTGCCATGCACGTCATTCGAGGTCTGCACAATCTGACAGCGTCCCATCGTGGCTGCGTGGCGACCATTGGTAATTTCGATGGCGTGCATCGCGGCCATCAGGCGATTCTACAGCAGTGCCGCGAGCACGCTGCGCGCCTGAACGTACCGCTGACCGTGGTGGTGTTTGAGCCTCAGCCCCGCGAGTTTTTTGCTGGTGACCAGGCACCGCCGCGCTTAACGCGCCTGCGGGAAAAAGTTCGCCTGCTGCGCGACCACGGTGCCGAGCAAGTGCTTTGCCTGCCGTTTAACGATGCTTTGCGCAGCCTCACCGGGCGGGAGTTTATCGATCAGGTGCTGATTGATGGGCTGGGCGTTAAGCATCTAGTGGTGGGCGACGACTTCCGCTTTGGCTGTGATCGTCGTGGCGATTTTAGTTTGTTAGAAGCCGTGGGGCGCACTCATGGCTTTGGCGTAGAGCACACCCGCACCTTCAAGGTCGATGATGAGCGGGTATCGAGCACCCGAGTGCGTACGCTGTTGGCCAGCGGTAACTTTCAGGTGGCCGCCCGCCTGCTGGGCAGGCCTTATTCGTTGCATGGCCGCGTGGTGCGCGACCAGCAGTTGGGGCGCACCATTGGCGTACCGACCGCGAACCTACCGCTATTGCCCCAGCCGCTTACGCTACGGGGGGTATTTGCCGTGGTGGCCGAACTGGCGGATGGCGAGCGCCACCCCGCCGTAGCGAACGTTGGGTTTCGGCCTACGGTGGGTTCTAAACGCCCTACGCTAGAAGTGCACCTGCTGGATTTTTCTGGCGATCTGTATGGCCAGCGGCTAACGGTTTACCCCTGCGCACGGCTGCGGGGGGAAGTGAAGTTTGACGATTTTGACGCGCTAAAAGCACAGATTCACCAGGACCAAGCCAAGGCGCGCCGCTACTTTGCGACCGCCGACGCTGATCTAACGACCTCTCTTCCGCTGGCCTCGGCCCCGCTTGGGCGTGAGACCGCTTCTTCTGATTTCACTTCGGCGGATGACGCCGCCGATACTAACGACGGCTGACCGGACTATGGACTATAAGCACACGCTAAACCTGCCAGAAACCGACTTTCCCATGCGCGGCATGCTGCCGAAGCAAGAGCCAGGGCGTGTTTCCCAGTGGCAGGATATGAACCTGTACCAGCGCCTGCGAGAAGCCCGTGCGGGTGCGCCGCTGTTTGTACTGCACGATGGCCCTCCCTACGCCAACGGCAGTATCCATATCGGTCACGCCGTTAATAAAATTCTTAAAGATATTATCGTTAAGTCCAAAAACCTGGCGGGCTTTGATGCGCCCTACGTGCCGGGTTGGGACTGCCACGGCCTGCCCATTGAGCACAAGGTCGAGACCACCCATGGCAAGCACCTTCCGGCGGATAAAGCCCGTGAGCTGTGCCGTGAGTACGCCGGTGCTCAGATCGAAACCCAACTGGTGGACTTTGTGCGCCTGGGCATCATCGGTGACTGGGATCACCCGTACCGCTCCATGGATTACGCCAACGAAGCGGGCGAGATCCGCGCTCTGGCGGATATGGTCGAGGCGGGCTACGTCTTTAAAGGCCTGAAGCCAGTTAACTGGTGTTTCGACTGCGGCTCGGCGCTGGCCGAGGCGGAAGTCGAGTACGCCGATAAAAAATCCGATGCCATCGACGTTGCCTTCCCCGTGGAAGACGCCGACAAGCTGGCGGCAGCGTTTGGCTTAAGCGAGCTATCAAAGCCCGCCGCCGTGGTGATCTGGACCACCACACCGTGGACCATCCCCGCCAACCAGGCGCTGAACGTTCACCCGGACTTTACCTACGCGCTGGTGGATACCGGCGAGCGCCTGTTGCTGTTAGCCGAAGAGCTGGTCGAGAGCTGCTTAGAGCGCTTTGGTTTACAAGGCGAGGTGGTAGCGACGACTCAGGGCAAAAACCTGGATCTGATCAATTTCCGCCACCCGTTCTACGACCGCCTCTCGCCGGTTTATCTGGCGGATTACGTGGAGTCTGAGGTCGGCAGTACCGGTATCGTTCACTCGGCCCCTTCTTACGGTATGGATGACTTTGTCACCTGCCGCGAGCACGGCATGAGCTTTGACGACATGCTGAACCCGGTGCAGGGCAACGGCGTTTACGCGGATGACCTGCCGTTCTTCGGCGGTCAGATGATCTGGAAAGCTAACCCGAACATCATCGAGAAGCTGCGTGACGTAAACGCACTGATGGCACATACGCCTATTAAGCACAGCTACATGCATTGCTGGCGCCACAAAACGCCGGTGATCTATCGCGCCACGGCCCAGTGGTTCGTCGGTATGGATATTCAGGGTAAAGATGGCAAAACCCTGCGCGAGCGGGCGTTAGCCGGTATCGAAGCGACGGAATTCACTCCTGCCTGGGGGCAAGCGCGCCTGCACAGCATGATTGCCAACCGCCCGGACTGGTGCATCTCCCGCCAGCGTAACTGGGGCGTGCCGATTCCGTTCTTCCTGCATAAGCAAACCGGTGAGCTGCACCCCAACACTGTGTCGCTGATGGAAGAAGCCGCCAAGCGCGTGGAGCAAGAGGGCATTGAGGCATGGTTCAAGCTCGAACCTTCCGAGCTGCTTGGCGCGGAGGCTGCGGATTACGAAAAAGTCACCGACACGCTGGACGTGTGGTTCGACTCGGGCACGACCCACCGCCACGTGCTGCGCGGCTCGCACCCCCACGGCCATGAAAGCGGCCCGCGCGCTGACTTGTACCTGGAAGGTTCTGATCAGCACCGCGGTTGGTTCCACTCATCGCTGCTCACCGGCGCGGCGATTGATGACCATGCCCCGTATCGCCAACTGCTGACTCACGGCTTCACGGTGGATGCCCAGGGCCGCAAGATGTCCAAGTCCATCGGTAACGTGGTTGCTCCGCAAAGCGTGATGGATAAGCTGGGTGCCGATATTCTGCGCCTGTGGGTAGCGTCTACCGACTACTCCGGTGAAATGGCCGTCTCGGATGAAATCCTCAAGCGCACTGCGGATGTGTACCGTCGTATCCGCAACACCGCGCGCTTCCTGCTTTCCAACCTGAACGGTTTTGACCCCAAGCGGGACCAAGTGGCGTTTGGAGACATGCTAGCGCTGGACCAGTGGGTCGTGGATCGCGCCGCACAGCTTCAAGACCGCATCGAGACCGCCTACGAGGAGTACCGCTTCCTGGATGTGTACCAGCAGGTACACGGCTTCTGCGCACGGGAGCTGGGCGGCTTCTACCTGGACGTGATCAAGGATCGTCAGTACACCACCCAAACCGACTCGCTGGCCCGCCGCAGCGCGCAAACCGCGCTTTATCACGTGGTGGAAGCACTGAGTCGCTGGGTGGCGCCAATTCTGTCATTCACCGCCGAGGAGATCTTTGAACATATCCCCGGCGAGCGTGGCGATAGCGTGCTGCTGGAGACCTACTATACCGGTCTTTCCACGCTGGATGAGGGCGCTGATATGGGCCGCGCGTTCTGGGAGCAGGTGCTGGAAGTGAAGCACTCGGTGAACAAATGCCTGGAAGATGCCCGTAACGCCAAAGTGATCAAGGGTAGCTTGGCAGCGGAAGTGACGCTGTTCGTCAATGACGAGCTGCACGCGACGCTGGCGAAGCTCGGTGACGAGCTGCGCTTCGTGATGCTCACCAGCGAAGTGCACCTAGCGCCGCTGGCGGATGCCGCCAATGCCGAAAGCACCGAGCTTGAAGGCTTGAAGGTTGCGGTGAGTGCCAGTGAACATGCCAAGTGCGAGCGCTGCTGGCACCATCGGGCGGATGTGGGCAGCGTTGCCGAGCACCCCGACCTGTGCGGCCGCTGTGTGAGCAACTTACCCGAAGGCAGCGGTGAGATTCGTTACTATGCCTAACTCTTCTCCTGCTTCTAAAGCACCTCAGTGGCCGCCCATGCGGCGGCCACTGCGCTGGTTATGGCTTGCTGTCGCCGTCATCGTGCTAGATCTCACGACAAAATACGTTGCCAGCCACTATTTAAGTTATGCACAGCCGGTTGAGGTATTGCCGTTTTTCAACCTGACGCTGCTGCACAACACCGGCGCGGCGTTTAGCTTTCTGGCTGACCACCCCGGCTGGCAACGCTGGTTCTTTGCGGCGATTGCTATTGGTGCCAGTATCGGCCTCACCATATGGTTATCTCGGGTGCGTGCGGATGAGAAGCTGCTCGCTATCGCCTTGCCGCTGATTATCGGTGGGGCGCTGGGTAACCTATATGACCGCTTAATTCATGGCTACGTGGTGGATTTTCTCTCCTTCCATGCGGCAGGCTGGTACTACCCTGCCTTTAACGTGGCGGATATCGGCATTACCCTGGGGGCTGTGGGCTTAATTTGGGAGTCGATTATGGGCGAGCGGCGGCGTAAAAAAGCCGCGCAGTCACCCTCTTCTTAACATGCCAATGAGTGAGGCACCATGGATTACCTAATTGACGACGGTATGGAAATTACCCTGCACTTCACGCTGAAGCTGGAAGATGGCACGGTGGTTGATTCCACCAAAGAGAAAGCTCCGGCCACGTTTCAGTATGGCGACGGCAACCTGCCACCGGGGTTTGAACACCCCATTAAAGGCATGGCAGCGGGCCAAAATGGGACGTTTCACATTACCCCTGAGCATGCGTTTGGCCAGCACAACTCGCAGAATATTCAGACATTGAAGCGGGCAGACTTTGGCGATGAAGCACCTGAAATCGGTATGGTGATGTCGTTTGCCGACAAAGCGGGAACGGAATTGCCGGGCGTGGTCAAAACCATTGACGGTGACCGCGTAGAAGTTGATTTCAACCATCCGCTGGCAGGGCGTACATTGACGTTTGAGGTTGAAGTACTCAACGTCACGCCGGTTACCACACACTAATTTCCTGAGCGATGCAGGTTGCATCAAGGCGCTTTTATGCAGTCATCAGAGTCATCTCAGCCCGTACAGATCAAGCTAGCCAACCCGCGCGGGTTTTGTGCGGGTGTTGACCGCGCAATTGATATCGTCAACCGCGCGCTGGATGTCTTCGGCCCGCCCATCTACGTTCGCCATGAAGTGGTGCACAACCGCTTTGTGGTGGAAACTCTGCGTGAACGCGGTGCGGTCTTCGTAGAAGAGCTCCACGAAGTGCCCGACGATGTAATCGTCATCTTCTCTGCCCACGGCGTTTCCCGTGCGGTGCAGCAAGATGCCGAGCAGCGTGGCCTGAAAGTGTTCGATGCCACCTGCCCGCTGGTCACCAAAGTGCATATGGAAGTGCTTCGCTACGCAAAGCGTGGGCAAGAGTGCATTCTTATTGGCCACGAAGGCCACCCAGAAGTAGAAGGCACCATGGGGCGCTACGACACCTCCCACGGCGGTAAGATTTATCTGGTGGAAGATGAACAAGATGTTGCTAACTTGGTGGTGAACGACCCCACGGCGCTTGCATTTGTGACCCAGACCACGCTCTCCATGGATGACACCGCTAAGGTAATCGACGCGCTGCGAGAGAAATTCCCTGAGATTCAGGGGCCGCGCAAAGACGATATTTGCTACGCCACCCAAAACCGCCAGGATGCGGTGCGCGAGCTGGCAGCAGATAGCGACTTGGTGCTGGTGGTTGGCAGCCCCAACAGCTCGAACTCCAACCGTCTACGTGAGCTCTCTGAGCGTATGGGGACCCCTGCATATTTGATCGATAACGCTGAGCAAATTGAGTCCTCCTGGTTAACAGGCGTTAGCCGCATCGGCGTGACCGCCGGCGCAAGTGCCCCCGAAGTGCTGGTAAAAGGCGTCATTGATCAGCTGCAGGCACTAGGGGCAGAAGCGCCTATCGAGCTACAGGGACGGGAAGAAAATATTACGTTCTCGATGCCAAAAGAGCTGCGCGAGCGGGTGATTGTGAGTGAGTAAAGAATCATGGCTTTCATGAATGTGCTGAAACGAGTACCAGTGAAATAGCGTGAGTGAATAGATGTAAGTGAGTGATGCAATGCGTATCGGTTTCCGACATACTCGAAGTATGGTTTAACCGATATAGGAGCAGACTCGGTGCCTGACCACTCATTACACCTTGCTGGTGCGCAGGAGACTCGCCAGCAAGGGTTTACGCTGATTGAAATGCTGATTGCCGTTGCCATTATTGGTATCGTCGCTGGCATCGCCTACCCCAGCTATACCCGCTATGTAGAACGCTCGCTGCGCACCGATGCGCACGCGGGCTTGCTACAAGCCGCTTCCGAAATGGAGCGCTGCTACTCCCGTCAATACAATTATACCGGCTGTGCTATTACCACGACGTCGCCTGATGGCAATTACGCGATCACTGCAGCGGCGGGGGATAGTAATGACGGTGGCTTTATTCTGACAGCGACCACTACCCAAACCGATGGATGCGTTAGCGGTATTCAATTTAACGCCCGCGGTGAACGCACGCCGGTGGCGTGCTGGTAATGATAGGTCGTCAGCAAGGCTTTTCACTGGTTGAGGCACTAGTGGCGCTCGTAATTCTATCGTTAGGCGTCATTAGCGTGGCCGCGATGCAGTTTAAAGCGATTCAAAGCGCTAATAACGGCTACCAGCAGTCCCTTGTCAGCGTCGCTGCCTTAGATGCGCAAGAGCGGATTTGGGCAGCGGTACAGCAGGCTGAACGCTGCCAGGATATCCCGCTTGGCTCGATTGAGAGTGAATGGCGAGAAGATTGGTTTTCGAGCGCAGAGCATCCGCTCATACCCAATGGCAATGCTGCAAAGAGTGTGATGACTCGGTCAGGGTGTCAGTTTGCGGTAGTGGTACATCTTGATACACCCCATGAAGAGAGCGGCATCTCAATCGAATATCCGTTTTTATTGCCGCTTTAAAGCTGTGAGAGGGACGTTCAATGCCAATGGAGAGGCAGCGAGGCTTTACCTTAACCGAAATGATGGTCGCCATGGCGATGGGACTGCTCATCGTGATCGGCGCAGGCCAGCTATTTCTCGGCACGCTGCAAACCACGCGCCATGTAGATGCACTAAGCCGGCAGCAGGAAGCGCTGATTTTTGCGGTGTCTACGATTACTCAGACGCTTCGCCAGCATGGCCCCTATGATGATGCGGGAGAGGCGTTTTATCACCTGCGTTGTGAAAGCGTGGAAGAGATATGCCGCTGCACCCTTCAGGATATGTCGCGCGCCCAGCCGTTAGTCAATTTTTCGATTCCTGACTCGCCAGCCTGTGTGCGCAATGAGCCGATTGGGAGTAACGCATCTGACGGAGCAGAAAGCCTCGTCACCCTGCCATTAGGTCCCGGTGGGCGTGATCTTGGCTTTTATGTCACTCACCGGGCAGCGCTGTTTTCCCCATAACACCATTAGCCACGGAGGGCGAAGCGTTGAGAAGGCAGTTATTGAGAAAGCAGTCATTGAGAAAGCAGCAGGGCGCGGCATTAGTCATTGTGATGGTGTTGTTAGCCAGTGCTTTAGTGATGGCGATGATGGGCATGCAAACGGCACTGGTAGATGAGCGTTTGGCGGGCAATTTTCGTGCTGCTACTCAGGCGCAAATGCGCGCGGAAATGGCCGCCTCTGCCGGGTTAGCGAAATTCGACGCACTCAATTGGGAGGGAGCGCCCACGATTGATGCCCCTCAAGCGGTCAGCTTTAATGACTACGCTGACCATCCAAAGGCAACGCAAGTTGGTCACCACTGCCCTCAAAATGCCTGTTTTTATCTTCCTGTTATGTTCCAAAGTGAACCTTGGTTGATGGCGCTGGGCGCGATACTTGGGAGTGATGCAACGGTTATCGCACAAAGCTGGCCACTGCTTGTAAAGCGAGAAGAAGTGGCTGAGGTAGATACTGGGTTAGGCGCTGAGCCAGAAACTGAATTAGCAACTAAAACAGCAGTGGTTTGGCAATAAGCGTACAATAGCGTATCGTTTTTGACCTTTATTCAGTTGGATCCAGATCATGAGTCAGACAGCCAAAACCCGTGTGCTGACCGGGATTACCACCACCGGAACTCCGCACCTTGGTAACTATGTCGGTGCTATTAAGCCTGCCATTGAGGCAAGCCAAGACCCGAACGTTCAGTCGTTCTATTTCCTTGCCGACTACCACGCGCTGATCAAGTGCCAAGACCCCAAGCGTGTGCAAGCCTCTCGTTTGGAGATCGCTGCAACGTGGCTGGCGCTTGGCCTGGATACCGACAACGCTATCTTCTACCGCCAGTCGGATATTCTTGAGATTCCGGAGCTCATGTGGATGCTCTCCTGCGTATGCGCTAAAGGGCTGATGAACCGCGCCCACGCCTACAAAGCCGCTGTGGCTGAGAACGAAGAAGCAGGTGATCAAGACCCAGATAAAGGCATCACCATGGGGCTGTTTGGTTACCCTGTGCTGATGGCCGCCGATATATTGATGTTCAACGCCAATAAAGTACCGGTGGGCCGCGACCAGATTCAACATATCGAAATGGCGCGCGACATTGCCGGCCGTTTTAATCACCTGTTCAAAGGGCAGTATTTCACTCAGCCAGAAGCCGTGGTTAATGAAAAGGTCGAAGTGTTGAAAGGCTTGGATGGCCGCAAGATGTCCAAGAGCTACAACAATACGATCCCGCTGTTTGTGAGTGACAAAAAGCTGCAGAAGCTGGTGCGTAAAATCAAAACTAACTCGCTGGAACCTGGTGAGCCCAAAGACCCTGACACCTGTACTCTGTTCCAGATTTTCTCAGCCTTCGCGAGTGACTCTGAAACGGCGAATATGCGTCAGCAATACGCGGAAGGGATTGGCTGGGGGGAAGCAAAGAATCGCGTATTTGAGTATCTCAATGCGCATCTGAGTGCTCCCCGTGAGCGATACAACGCACTGATGGAAGACCCTGCTCACATTGAAGCGGTACTTCAGAAGGGGGCAGAGCGCGCCCGTGAAGAGGCAGCTGTTACGATGGATCGTCTTCGCTCCGCTGTTGGCCTTGGGCGGTTTGTTTGATATTCGTTAAAAGCATAAGAACTGCTAAATAAAGCATTTCCAGCATTCTACGTCCGACGTTAGGCTTATAAGTACTGTATAAGGGTTGCTGTGTGGCGCTCTTGCTCAAGCGCTTTCTTCTAAGCACGCATGTCTAACTCAGCCAAGCGCCTTCTGTATTAGGCGCTTTTGGCGTTTCTTAAAGGTGAATTATGGCAACAACCTCAACGGCGGCACCGATCAACTATCGTGTGCCTCTTCTAGCGACATCGGCCATTGTGCTGAGTTCGCTCATCATTGGTGTGTTGTTTAGTGCCAACATTGGCTTGCTGATGATCGTGGGCGGCTTGCTGGGCATGGTGCTTTACCATGCGGCGTTTGGCTTTACGGCGGCGTGGCGGGTCTTTATTACCGAACGCCGTGGGCGCGGACTGCGGGCGCAAATGGTGATGTTGGCGATTGCGGTGGTGCTATTTTTTCCGGCGTTGGGCGCGGGTAGCCTGTTCGGTACGGCGGTGTATGGCTTTGTTGCTCCTATTGGTATTTCTGTGTTGGTGGGGGCGTTTATCTTTGGTGTGGGCATGCAGCTAGGCGGCGGCTGTGCCTCTGGCACGCTGTTTACAGCGGGCGGCGGCAATGCACGCATGCTGATTACGCTGGTGTTCTTTATTGTGGGTTCGGTCATTGGCACCGCACACTTTACTTGGTGGCAAAGCCTGCCTGCTTTCCAGCCGGTATCGCTGGTCAATGTGGCGGGTGTGAGTGGAGGCATCGGCATTAGCTTGGTGCTGTTTGCCGCGATTGCTGCGTTTACGGTGATTATGGAGAAGCGCCGCCATGGTCATTTAGAGCAGGCTCCAATGATTGATAAACCGGGCACCGAGCGCTGGTTGTCGGGCCCATGGCCGCTGGTAGCCGGTGCGGTGGCGCTGGCACTGCTGAACTTTGCCACGCTGGCATTGGCAGGCCGCCCGTGGGGGATTACCTCGGCGTTTGCGCTGTGGGGTGCTAAAAGCTTTGAGCTGGTGGGTGGCGATGTGAGCCAATGGGGCTACTGGCAAGCGCCTGGCAACGCCGCAGCGCTGGAAGCCAGCGTGTGGAGCGACATTACCACGGTGATGAACGTTGGCATTATGCTGGGTGCGTTAGCTGCGTCGAGCTTAGCAGGACGTTTTGCACCTAACTTCCGCATCCCGCTGAAATCGGTATTAGCGGCGGTGATTGGCGGCATCATGCTCGGTTACGGCGCGCGCTTAGCCTTTGGTTGTAACATCGGCGCTTATTTCAGTGGTATTGCGTCAGGCAGCCTGCACGGTTGGGTATGGATGGTGGCTGCATTTGCTGGCAACATGGCGGGCGTTAAGCTGCGGCCTTTCTTCTTTGAAGGTGAAGAAGGGCGCAAGCCAGTCGCAAAAAGCTGCTAAAAGGCTTACTTAAACGGCTTCTTAAAAACGCCTTGGCAAATGCTGAGGCGTTTTTTTTATGCCCATTATTTATGTCTCTTCCACCTTTGTCGTACTAGCATGTTACATTACGCCAAACGCCGCCAACGCCCAGCGTTGCTGCATTGCAACAGCAATTGACATAAAAAGAGAGTGCCTATGTCTACGATGAGTAAACGCCCCTTATACATTCCTTACGCCGGTCCTTCTTTGCTTGAAATGCCGCTATTGAACAAAGGCAGCGCGTTTACTCAGGAGGAGCGGCTGGCGTTTAACCTGATAGGGCTATTGCCGCAAAAGGTAGAAACAATTGATGACCAGTTGGAACGGGTTTATCGCCAGTATCAGCAGTGTCATAGCGACTTAGAGCGCCATATTCACCTGCGTGCTATTCAAGACGATAACGAAACGCTCTATTTCCGGCTGGTATCAGAGCATTTGGAAGAGATGTTGCCGATTATCTACACGCCCACGGTTGGTCAGGCGTGCCAGGAGTTCTCCAATATTTACCGCAATCACCGGGGGCTGTTCATTAGCTACCCCGATCGCGAGCATATGGACGACATCCTGCGTAGCGCCACCAAAGATAACGTCAAAGTGATTGTTGTCACCGATGGCGAGCGTATTTTGGGCCTGGGTGACCAGGGCATTGGCGGGATGGGCATTCCTATCGGGAAGCTGGCGCTCTATACCGCCTGCGGCGGGATTAGCCCGGCATATACGCTGCCTATTATGATCGACGTAGGGACCAATAATCAGGCATTGCTAGATGACCCCATGTACATGGGCTGGCGCCATGAGCGGGTTGGCCAAGAAGAGTACGACGCCTTTATGGCGGAGTTTATCTGCGCTGTGAAGCGCCGTTGGCCCAACGTGCTGCTGCAGTTTGAGGATTTTGCCCAGGCCAACGCAGTACCGCTGTTGGAACGCTATCGTGATGAACTTTGCTGTTTCAACGATGACGTGCAGGGCACGGCCTCGGTCGTGGTAGGCACGCTAATGGCCGCCTGCCAAGCCCGTGAAGAGACGATTGCCCAGCAGCGTGTGGTGTTTGTGGGCGGTGGTTCTGCGGGCTGCGGTATTGCCGAGCAGGTCGTTGTGGCGATGGAGGCCGAGGGCCTTACTGAAACTGAGGCGCGTGCACGTATCTTTATCGTTGACCGTGAAGGGCTAATGACCACGGATCAGGCGTGGCAGCGTGATTTCCAGCGCCGTTTAGCCCATGATCCAGCGCTGGTCGCTGAGTGGAACGGCCAGGGCCTTGAAGAGACCATTGCTAACATTAAGCCAACGATTCTGATTGGTGTATGTGGCCAGCGTGGCATCTTCACTGAGCAGGTGGTGCGCACCATGCACGCAGGCTGCGAGCATCCGGTGATTATGCCGCTCTCCAACCCGACCTCCCAGGCAGAAGCGGTGCCAGAAGACGTGATTCGCTGGACAGATGGCCAAGCGCTGGTAGCTACCGGCAGCCCGTTCGCACCGGTGGTCTATAACGGCCGTACGTATCCAATTGCCCAGTGCAACAATGCCTATATCTTCCCCGGCATCGGTTTAGGTGTGATTGCAGCCAATGCTAACCGCGTCACCGATGAGATGCTGATGAGCGCCTCGCGGGCGCTGGCGCGTGAAGCGCCGTTGGTGAAGGAAGGCAAAGGCGCACTGCTGCCGCCGCTGTCGCGGATTCGTGATATCAGCAAATCGATTGCCTTTGAGGTGGCTGCACAAGCGCAGCAAAACGGCGTCGCGTTAAAAACCAGCGGCACCGTGCTGCGTGAGCGTATCGAGTCTGCCTGCTGGTCGCCGGAGTATCGCTTCTACCGCCGTCGGGCTTTTTAATCACGGTTGATGCAAGCAAAAAAAAGCCCCCACCAAAGTGGGGGCTATGCAAGCATTGGTAGGTTGTACCTATGAATAGGTCGTCCCTTTAGGCTGCGCCGATCATTTTGCGCAGCACGTAGTGAAGGATACCACCGTGGCGGTAGTAAGCCAGCTCATTGACGGTATCGATTCGGCACTTGGCATCAACGGTACGTTCGCCGTCGTTATTTTTGATCACGACTTGCACGGTACCGCCGGGGCTTAGGTCGCTTAAACCAGCAATCGAGATCTCCTCATCCCCCGTTAACCCTAAGCTTTCACGGCTTTCGCCTTCCGGGAACTGTAGCGGCACCACGCCCATGCCAATCAGATTCGAGCGGTGAATACGCTCGAAGGATTCGGCAATCACTGCGCGCACGCCCAGCAAACGGGTGCCTTTGGCCGCCCAATCCCGCGAGGAGCCAGTACCGTACTCTTTACCCGCAATCACCACCAGCGGCGTGCTTTCCTCTTTGTATTTCATGGCAGCATCGTAGATGGCCATCTGCTCGCCGCTTGGCACGTGACGGGTTTCACCACCAACGACGCCGTCGAGCATCTCGTTTTTGATGCGCACGTTGGCGAAGGTGCCGCGCATCATCACTTCATGGTTACCCCGACGTGAACCGTAGGAATTGAAGTCGACCGGTTTCACGCCGTGCTCTTGCAGGTAGCGCCCGGCGGGGCTATCCGGTTTGATAGAGCCTGCGGGTGAAATGTGGTCGGTGGTGACGGAGTCGCCGAGCATCGCTAGCACGCGTGCGTTCTTCACATCTTCGATGGCGTCCGGTTCCCGCTGCATGCCTTCAAAGAAGGGCGGGTGCTGAATATAGGTCGACTCTGGCCACTCGTAGACCTTGCCTTCCGGTACCTTGATGGCCTTCCAGGTATCATCGCCTTCAAAGACCGCGCCGTACTCCTTGCGGAACATGTCAGTATTCACTTTCTCAACGGCACTGGCGATATCCGCTTGAGAAGGCCAAATATCCTTTAAATAAACTGGGTTGCCCTCATGATCATGGCCAAGCGGGTCGGTGGTTAAATTACGCTGTACGTTGCCTGCCAGCGCATAAGCGACCACCAGGGGCGGCGAGGCCAGCCAGTTGGTTTTGACCAGCGGATGCACGCGGCCTTCAAAGTTGCGGTTGCCTGAAAGTACCGATGCGACGGTGAGGTCGCCACTGTTGACGGCTTTTTCAATCTCTTCCGGCAGCGGGCCAGAGTTACCGATGCAGGTAGTGCAGCCGTAGCCCACAAGGTTAAAGCCAAGGGCGTCTAGGTCATCGTTTAGGTTGGCGGCAGCCAGGTAATCAGTGACGACTTTCGAGCCGGGGGCCAGCGATGTTTTCACCCAGGGTTTGGTCGTTAACCCTTTCTTGCGGGCGTTGCGGGCCAGCAGGCCAGCCGCCATCATTACGCTGGGGTTCGAGGTGTTGGTGCACGAGGTGATCGCTGCGATAACCACCGCACCAGGGTCTAGGCTAAAGTCCTGCTCGCCCATGGTGACCGTTTGGCTATCGCTGTGTTTGAAATCATGCTCGTAGCTGCGCTCAATACCCACGGCGGTTTGGCCGCCTTCGGAGGTCAGCTTGCCTTTCTCGGTAGTGGGCAGCGCCTTGCCATCTTCTTTCATGAAGCTGCTAAAAGCGCTCGCCATATCTTGAAGGGCTACGCGGTCCTGCGGGCGTTTAGGGCCGGCTAGGCTAGCTTCTACCTTGCTCATATCCAGGCTAAGCGTGTCCGTGAAGACGGGTTCGTCACCCGGCTCACGCCACAGGCCCTGCGCCTTGCTGTACGCTTCGACAAGGGCAACCTGGCTATCTTCGCGACCTGTTAAGCGCAAGTAATTGAGCGTTTCCTCATCTACTGGGAAGAAACCACAGGTAGCGCCGTATTCGGGGGCCATGTTGGCAATGGTGGCGCGGTCTGCCAGCGGAAGGTCTTTCAGGCCGTCGCCATAAAACTCAACAAATTTACCGACCACGCCTTTTTTGCGCAGCATTTCGGTCACGGTGAGTACCAGGTCGGTGGCGGTAATGCCTTCCTGCAGCTTGCCGGTCAGCTTGAAGCCAATGACTTCAGGAATCAGCATGGAGACCGGCTGACCCAGCATGGCGGCTTCCGCTTCAATGCCGCCTACGCCCCAGCCCAGTACGCCCAGGCCGTTAATCATGGTGGTGTGGGAGTCAGTGCCCACGAGTGTGTCGGGGTAGGCAAAGGTCTTGCCATCTTCCTCTTTGGTCCATACCGTGCGGCCTAGATATTCTAGGTTCACCTGGTGGCAAATACCGGTGCCGGGCGGCACAACACTAAAGTTATCAAAGGCTTTCTGGCCCCAGCGTAGGAACTCGTAGCGCTCGCCGTTACGCTGCATTTCAATATCGACGTTTTCTTGGAATGCCGCCGCGTTACCGAATTTATCGACCATTACTGAGTGGTCAATCACCAAGTCCACCGGGGAGAGCGGGTTAATGCGGGCCGGGTCTTCGCCCAGCTTTTCCACTGCAGCGCGCATGGAAGCGAGGTCCACCACGCCAGGCACGCCGGTAAAATCTTGCATCAAAACGCGAGCAGGGCGGTAGCCGATTTCACGGCTGGATTTACCCTCTTTTTGCCAGTCGACCAGCGCCTGCATATCTTCTTGCTCAACGCTTTCGTCGTCTGCGAAGCGCAGCTGGTTTTCGAGCAGGATTTTGAGTGTCTTGGGCAGTCGGTCAATGTTGCCTAGCGTCTCAGCCGCCGTGGGCAGGCTGTAGTAGTGATACTCTTGGCTTCCTGCCGTTAAGGTATGAAGCGTGTTAGGTATCTTGCTCATTCCATTCTCCTCTGATTGCTTGGCGTTACGCGACGGTCACTGCTTATCTTGGTATGGCTGTCTCATCGTATGGCTTAACAGTATGGCTTATTAATAGCACATGGGTGTTTCACCCGGGCCTTTCAAGCCATCTTCGCCTAATAGCGTAGGCTACCCCTTGTAATAGCTTGTACTTGACGCCATTTCAGGCAGACTCTCTTGCAACGTTATCTGCTCAATTGTGACAAAGGTGGTGTCATGGAAACGCGTCATGAACGTTTGATTATTCTTGGTTCCGGCCCTGCAGGGTATACCGCAGCGGTGTATGCAGCACGGGCTAACTTAAAGCCGCTGCTGATTACCGGTATGCAGGCAGGTGGCCAATTGACAACCACAACCGACGTGGATAACTGGCCTGGCGATGCCGAAGGCGTCCAGGGGCCTGATCTGATGGAGCGCATGAAGCAGCACGCTGAGCGGTTTAATACCGAGGTGCTGTTCGATCATATCAATGAAGTCAGCTTAGGTGAAAAACCGTACACCTTAAAAGGCGATAGCGGTACCTATACTTGCGATGCACTGATCATTGCGACCGGTGCCAGCGCACGCTATTTAGGGCTGCCCACCGAGCAGCAGTTTATGGGCCAGGGTGTTTCTGCCTGCGCCACTTGCGATGGCTTTTTCTACCGCAACCAGGAAGTGATTGTGGTTGGTGGCGGTAACACCGCCGTGGAAGAGGCGCTGTATCTCTCCAATATCGCCTCGAAGGTGACGCTGGTACACCGCCGCGATACCCTGCGCGCGGAAAAAATCCTGCAAGATAAACTTTTCGAGAAAGCCGAAGCGGGCAAGATTGCTTTGGAGTGGTTCTACGAAGTAGAGGAAGTGCTGGGCGATAACACCGGTGTGACCGGCGTGCGGGTGAAATCTACCAAAGACGGCGCGTCCAAAGAGATTCACGCGCCGGGGCTGTTTATTGCCATCGGCCATAGCCCTAATACCGGTATCTTTGAGGGCCAGTTGGAAATGAACGGCGGCTATATCAAAGTGAAATCAGGCATTGAAGGCAATGCCACGGCCACTAGCGTGCCGGGTGTCTTTGCCTGTGGCGATGTGATGGACCATATCTATCGCCAGGCGATCACCTCAGCAGGCAGCGGCTGCATGGCGGCGCTGGATGCCGAGCGCTATCTGGATGGTATTGCTTAATCTACCGCCACTTTGAGTCCCTGTCGGCGGCGTCAGCAGCCGACAGGGGCGCTATCCACGCGTAGCCTTCCTAACTGGCTGAGCACTAGCCGCTTTCCCTCTTCTTGTGTGGCGCATATATCGAAGCTGCCGTTATAGCCACTGGTATGGCCTAGCACGTTATAGCTGATCCGTTGCCACCCACGGCTATAGGTGGTGTAAGCCGCCGACTGCCCAGGAAACACGCGCACAATCTCTTCTGGTTGAATGCCCCCCTCCGCGCCTCCTTTGATGACTAGCAGTGCGTCTCCCCATGTGGTGGAGCAAGCCGTAAGGTTAGGGCTAGCCGGGCAAACGGTCACTTTCGTGCGTTGTGAGATGGCCGTATGCCTAGCTAAGGCAAAGGCAGAACGTAGTCGGCTCACCTCGCTATTGAGTACGCTATGGTGACCAAGTGCCTGAAATCGGGGTGTCAGCCACGCTATTATGACGGTTATTAACAGCATCGCGACCAACATCTCAATGAGTGTAAAGCCTCGCTGAGAAATCGGGCGGTGCCTATTCCAGTTGTGGTAGCTCTCCATCGCTTGACCCCCTGTCGGCGAACGTTATGCTCGATATTTATCCTAAGGGGCGCTGGTCGCTTTTTATGTAAGCCAAAACGGACAAACGTTGTGAGCAATCTCTTAATTATTGGTGGTGGCGTGATCGGCATGATGACGGCACTACAGCTAGCGGATGCTGGACAGCAGGTGACGCTGATCGAGCGTGGGATATGCGGGAAAGAGGCGTCTTGGGCAGGTGGTGGCATTGTGTCCCCGCTTTATCCGTGGCGTTATGGAGAGCCGGTCTCTCAACTTTCCCGCTGGTCGGAGGGCGCGTATCCGACCCTTGCTCTGCGCCTATTGGAAGAGACCGGTATCGACCCTGAATATCGTCAAAAAGGGTTGCTCTACTTAAATGTTGAGGACGATGACGCCGCCCTAAGCTGGGCTCGGCAGCTGGGTAAGCCGCTGGAGCGGGTAGACGCCGCCTTTGTGCATCACAAAGAGCCTGAGGCTGCCGCCCCTGAAGGCAGCGCGCTCTGGATGCCTACTTTAGGCAGCGTGCGCAACCCCCGCTTGGGCCAAGCATTGCGGGCGCGCTTGGCTGCTATGCCCAGTGTCACCCTGTTAGAGCAGTGCAGCGTGCAGGGGTTTATTCAGCGCCAGGGTCATGTGGTGGGCGTGGCTACTAACCACGGAGACCAGTTTGCAGAGCAGTTGGTGGTGTGCGGTGGCGCCTGGGCCGCCCAGCTGTTAGAGGGGTTAAGCGTGCGTCTGCCGGTGCGTCCTGTGAAAGGCCAGATGATTGCTTACCAAGCACCGCTAGGCCTGGTAAGGCGCGTGGTGCTGAAGGATGGCCGCTATGTGATTCCGCGAAGCGACGGACTGCTGCTGGTAGGATCGACTCTGGAAGAGGCTGGGTTTGATAAAACCACCGATACAGAGGCTTTGGCCTCGCTCAAGCGGAGTGCGGAAAATATTATCCCCGCGCTGGCAGATTGCCCTGTTGCTTATCATTGGGCGGGGCTACGCCCTGGCTCGCCGGAAGGCATACCGTTTATTGGTGCGCTGGCCGATTTTCCCAATGTGTTTGTCAATGCAGGCCACTACCGTAACGGTTTAGTGTTGGCACCTGCATCAACGCACTTGCTGGCGGATCTGTTATTGGGACGTAAGCCGCTGATAGATCCGATGCCTTACCAGCCAACGGCCACACGCTTGGCGTAAACACTAAGAGGACGTGCCTTAGCGATTACGGTTGTCTTCTTGCTCCTGTAGAAAACGGTCGCGGTGCGCGCTACAGCAGAACCACTGTTCCGCGTCGCGCAGTGCTTCGCTCTCTGGCACATGCACATCACACCAGCGGCAGCGCACCATCTTTCCACCCTCATGGCGAGGAGGTGTCTGTTGTTGGTGGGTCAGCTTACGCTGGCGATAAATACCGTAAAGCTTCAGGCCTGCGTAAAACAGCACGGCGAAAATAATCAGCCGAATGATCAATAGATTCATCCTCAATTGCTCCCCAAGTGGGAAAACGCGGTTGCAAGATGTAAGTGGCTGCTTGGCCTTTGCCACTGGGCACGCCTTGCGGGACAATGCATCTATGATGTAGATGCCACCGTATTCCAAAGATTCTCAAGAGATTTTAACGCCCATGCAAGACTTAACGCTGGTAATGGCCCAACTCGACCCTCTGGTGGGAGATATCCCCGGCAATGCGGCACGTGCCATTGAGGCCGTACGTGAAGCGAGGATTGAGCATGGGGCGGATATTGTTGTCTTTCCTGAACTTTTTTTATCCGGCTACCCACCTGAAGATCTGCTGCTGCGCCCCTCCATGGAAACTCGCCTGCGGGAAGCGCGGGCTAAAATGGCGGAAAAGATCTCCCGCGATGTGCTGGTGATTATTGGCTATCCCGGCGTGCGTGAAGGCAAGTGCTACAACCTGGCAGGCGTGCTCTACAACGGCCAGTGGGAGGCGGAATACGCCAAGCAGGCGCTGCCCAACTACCAAGTGTTTGACGAGCAGCGCTACTTTACGCCGGGCACTGAGCCGCTGGTGTACGAACATAAAGGTGCCAAGCTTGGCCTGCTGATTTGTGAAGACCTGTGGGAAGGGGCACCGGTAAAAGCGGCCCGAGAAGCAGGTGCAGAAGTGCTGATTAGCCTGAATGCCTCTCCTTACCATCAGGATAAGCCCGCCGAGCGGCTGCGTCTTTTAGAGCTGCGTGCCCAAGATGTGCAGCGGCCGATTATTTACGTCAACACCATCGGCGGCCAGGATGAGCTGGTGTTTGACGGTGGCTCCAGCTGTGTCGACGCGAGCGGCGAGCTAAAAGTACTCGCTCCCTATTGGCAGGCGGGCTTAATGCCTGTGCAACTGCTGCAAACCAGCGCGGATACCTGGGAGCCTCAAGCGGGGGAAATCGAGCCCGATGTAGAGCCAGAAGAGAGCCTCTACTGTGCGCTGGTGACCGGCCTGCGCGATTACGTCAATAAAAGTGGGTTCAAGGGCGTGGTGTTGGGGCTTTCCGGCGGGATCGACTCTGCGCTCTCGCTCGCGATTGCGGTGGATGCGTTAGGGCCGCAGCGGGTGCAAGCAGTGATGATGCCTTACCACTACACGGCGGATATCTCTAAACAGGATGCCGCCGAGCAGGCGAACCTGCTGGGTGTGCACTATGAGGTGATGCCCATCGAGCCGATGGTAGAAGCCTTTATGGGCACCTTGGCGGAAAGCTTTGCCGGCACCGAGCGTGACACTACCGAGGAGAACCTGCAGTCGCGCTGCCGTGGTGTGCTGCTGATGGCCATTTCTAACAAGAAAGGCCTAATGGTACTGACCACCGGTAACAAGAGCGAAATGGCGGTGGGCTACGCCACCCTGTATGGCGACATGGTGGGCGGCTACAACGCTATTAAGGATGTGTATAAAACCTGGGTGTATCGCTTAGCCCGCTGGCGCAATACCCAGTCTCCGGCGATTCCTGAGCGAGTCATTGAGCGCCCGCCTAGTGCAGAGCTTGCTCCCGATCAGCAGGATAGCGACTCACTCCCCGACTACGATGTGCTGGATGCCATTTTGGTTAGCTACATTGAAGGGGATATGAGTGCTGAGGCGATTATTGCCGCTGGCTTTGATGAAGAGGATGTCTACAAGGTGGTCAAACTGGTGGATCGCTGTGAATACAAGCGCCGCCAAGCCCCCGTTGGGGTGCGGGTCACGCCGCGTGGTTTCGGGCGGGACCGTCGCTACCCCATCGTGAACGGTTGGCAGCCTGGGGACTAATGGCTCAAGCGCTCATCGGCTTAAGTCAGTATCGGAGGAGGGGCCAGACAGTGTTTGGCCATCTCTTCCGCTGCCACCGGCTTGCAGAAGTAGTAACCCTGATAAGCGTGGCACTGGTGATCGTTTAGGTAGCGCCAGTGCTCCATGGTTTCCACCCCTTCGGCAATCACGTTAAGGCCCAGTGAGCGCCCCATGGCGATGATCGTTTCGACGATGGCCATATCATCCTCATCCTGGTGAAGGTCACGCACAAAGGATTGATCAATTTTGATCTGATCCAACGGCAGGCGCTTTAGGTACTGCAGCGATGAGTAGCCGGTTCCAAAGTCGTCCATCGCAAAACTGATCCCCAGCGCCTTCAACTGATGCATCCGGGCGATCGTATCTTCCACTTTGCCGATCACCGTGCTTTCGGTTAACTCAAGCTTCAGCTTATGGGGCGAAGCACCGCTTAGCTCCAGGGCGTTGGCCACCTCTTCAACGAAGTTCGGTTGTTGGAACTGTTTCGCACTGACATTGACGGCCAGTACCAAGTCTTTGGTGTGCTCTGCTGTTTGCCACATGACCAGCTGTTCACAGGCAGCATGCAGTACCCAGGTGCCAATAGGCACAATCAACCCCGTCTCCTCTGCAAGCGGTATAAACATGCCCGGAGAGACAAACCCGCGGGTGGCATGCTGCCAGCGGATCAGCGCTTCTGCCCCAATGGCGCGCCCCTGGCTATCCACCTGCATTTGGTACACCAGGACAAACTCTTCTTTCTCAATGGCTAAGCGCAGATCTCGCTCAAGCTCTGTGCGGCTTTCAAGCTGTGCTTGTACGGCTGGATCATAAAAGCGGATGTTATTTTGCCCATCCCGCTTTGCGATGTGAACGGCAGAGTTGGCGTACTGGAAAAGATTATCGACGCTGTCATCGACACCTTTGAACAGCACCAGCCCTTGGCTGACGTTGAGGTATTGATGGTGGCCATTGAGGCAGTACGATTGCGTTAAGGTATGATTTACCTGTTGGGCAAAGAACTCCGCTTTCTCGGCGGCCTTCAGTTTATCGTTGTCCAGCCCGTCAATAATCAGCACGAACTCATCGCCGCTTAAACGACCAATCGTACAGCCTTGCTGCTCCAGCGCTTTCAGCCGAGTTGCCATCTGTTTGAGTAGGTCGTCGCCTGCCCGGTGGCCGATGCCATCATTGATACGCTTGAACTCATCTACATCTATGTAAATTAGCGCCCCAAAGGTGTCTGTTTGGCTGTTGGTTTCCAGCGAGTGCTGTAAGTGCTCCTTCATTAATCGCCAGTTAGGCAAGTCGGTCAGCGTATCGTAGTAGGCTAACTGATGAATCTGTTGCTCAGCGTCGCGACGCTGCTGCTCGGTATCGCGAAAAGAGAGCAGCGACAGCGCAATGCGCTGAAGTGGGCCACTATGCTGCTGGCTTAAATGCTCCACCGCCTGCATGTCGGGCAACTCTTGGCGGCTATCAGAAAGCGCTAAAATGGCGTCTCCTACCGTCATTAATCGCTGGTTGATACGCCAGGCGGCAAGAAACGCCGCGCTAATCAGCAGCGCCAACAGCCCAAGCCCCATCCATAGGGTGGAGTTGCGCGATTGGGTAAGGTCGGCGTAAGACTCACGGTGGCGGTCGCTGGCACGCTGCGTGAGCGCCTCAAAAATCTGCTGAGAGAACAGGTTAAACGTCGTGAAGTGGCGCTGGGCTTCTTGAAGGAAAAAACCCGGATCGCCTTGATTTAGCGTCGCGGCCTCATTTGCCATACTGACGAAGCGTCGATATTGGCGAAATGCCCGCTGCAGCGTATCGGCGCTCTCTTGGCTTAAATCAAAAATAAGCGGGGAGGCAGCTAACTGATCAATACTTTCACCAATGCGCGACAGCTCTTGGTTGATCAGACCGTATTCAGAGTAGCGCTGCATAGCACCTAGGTCGGTCGCTTCAGCGCGGCTGAATACCTCAGTCATACGCTGGTGCAGATCTCCCAACTGGCGGTCAAACGTTGCCATCTGAACCAATGTGTCCAGATCGTTGGATTGTAATTGATAATTTTGTAGCGACTGCTCTTTGAATACCTGTGTGGCCAGCCCCAGCAGAAGCAGTATAGGCAGGATCACCATCAAGATCGGTAAAAGAAACACCATGAACAGGCTTTGCGAAGGTTTCATAGTAACCTCAAGGGAAAACAGTGGGCCGTGGTGTTCAACACCACGGCCTATCTAAATAGTTAACGGCAGATGAGACGTTTTATTTAGAAGCTTTCCCATTCAGGTTCAGCCGCGTTAGATTTAGCGGCGGGCAGCGCAGGCGCTGTTGAGGCCTTAGGGCGCTGGAGTGTGGTGGCAGAATGCGTGCGGCGGTTAGCGCTCGTTGTCGACGTATTGGGTAGCTTGAATGCCTCCATGGCGTGCAGCAACTGATGAGCATTTTGGCGCAGGTTATTGGCCGCCGTGGCGCTTTCATGCACGAGTGACGCGTTCTGTTGCGTGGCCTGATCCATTTCAGTAACTGCTTGGCCGACTTCTTGTACACCGGCGCTCTGTTCGGCACTGGCGTTACTAATTTCCTGCATGATGGTGGTCACGCGCTGGATCGCTTCGACGATCTCTTCGGTGGATTTGCTGGCTTCCTCAGCGCGCTCATTGCCATGGTTGACGCGCTCAAGATTGCTGCTGATCAGATTGTTGATTTCTCGCGCGGCGTCGGCACTACGCTGGGCCAGCTTGCGCACTTCTTCTGCTACAACGGCAAAGCCGCGGCCATGCTCACCTGCCCGAGCGGCTTCCACCGAGGCGTTCAGCGCCAGGATATTGGTTTGGAAGGCAATCGAATCAATGGTGGAAATGATGCCCGCGATCTCTTGGGAGCTTTTATTGAGATCGTTCATGGTGGCTACGACTTGGTCTACCGCATCACCGCCACGCGTAGCGATTTTCGAGGCGCTGGCGGCTTCTTGACTCGCCTGCTCGGAGTTGTCCGCGTTCTGCTTCACCGTACTGTTTAACTCTTCCATAGCGGAGGCGGTTTCGGCTAAGGCGCTGGCTTGCTGCTCTGTGCGTGAGGAAAGGTCGTTATTGCCTTCTGCGATTTGCTCGCTGTTGGAAGCAACCGCTTCCGCTGAAGCACGCACTTGCGTCACGATATCTTGTAGATGCTTCGCCATTTCCACCTGGTAAGCCATGATGCTGTTGGTATCGCCTTTTTTAAGGCGTCCCTTAGTGGCAAGTTTGCCTTGGCCGATGGCTTGAGCAAAGGCTTTTACTTCATAGGGTTCTGCCCCTAATTCACGTAAGAGCTGGCGAGATAGGAAGATAGCAATAAGCCCGCCAATCAGCAGAGCAAACAGCGTAAGCCCAAGCATCTGGATTTGGAAGCCAGAGGCAATTGATCGCGCGTCATTAGTGGTGACATTGTTGATTTGCTCTTGCAGATCAATGAATTGGTTGACTCGGCTTAGCCACTCGCTGTAAGCCGGACCTGCCTGCTGCAGCATAATTGTTTGCGCGCGTTCGTAGTCGTCAGCATCTCGTGCATCAATCACCTGCTGGGAGAGATCAATGGTCACAGCAGATTGTTCGCTGATCCGGTCTAGCAGTGTTTGCTCTTGTGAGGTTGGCGGGTATTGCCGGTTGAGCGCCTGCATCTCGCTAACAGCAGTATCGTAATCGCTACGTAAGCGGGTGATCTCATCTTGCAGTGCTGCGAGGTTACCGTCGCCAGAGGTGATAACAATATCCCGCAATACGATAGCGCGGTCATGGACACTGCCGCGCATATTGACTGCGAAACGCTGTTTAGCCCCGTTCACATCGTTAATCTCACTCAGGCCACGGTCAATTTGATTGACCTGTAACACCCCCGCGACGGTAAGCAGCACGAGCAGTGCCAGCAAGATAGAAAAACCGGTCGTAAGGCGGGTGCTTATTTTCGTTCCAGAAAGTCGTTTCATAAGGGACAGCATTCAGGGAAGCTCCTTAGGCGCCGTGAAGGCGCTTTATTATGTTCGGTAGAGGGATAATAGCGTCGGATATAAATTTTGTACAACATATGTATGATTATTGGTGTTTTTGGGCTTTGTTAAGTTTTTGTTAAGTAAGTTTTTATTAGGCTTGAACGAAAAAACCACGCCGAAGCGTGGTCTTATGAGTCAAAATACTGTACAGCTTCGGCGTGATCGCCGCTAGCCGTCTGATTCAACGGTTAGTCGCTGCTGCCATGCTTTGGCCTAAAACGGCCGTTATCAAGCTGCTCATGATCTGGCGCATTTTCACGCAGTACTGCGAGCACCTCATTGGAACGGTCGCTCATGCCTAGGCCCTGATAGCCTTCGACCATAATGGCCAGGGCATCGCGGGTGGCATTGGACTCCGGGTAGTTTTCAATCACCCAACGGCCACGCTCAACGGCTGCCAGAAAGGCGCCGCGACGCAGGTAGTAGTCGGCAACGTGAAGTTCGTGGCGTGCTAATAGCTCACGCAAATACACAATGCGCTGCTGAGCGTCTGGTGCATACTGGCTTTGCGGGAAGCGCTGGATCAGCTCACGGAAGTCGTTATACGCATCCCGCGAGGCACCCAAGTCACGCTTGGAAATATCGATCAAACGCAGACGCTCCAAGCTGAAGCGCCCCGCTTGCCAGGCGGAAAGCCCGCGTAGGTAATAGGCGTAATCCACCTGCGGGTGGTCGGGGTGCAGGCGAATAAAGCGGCTGGCCGCCGCGCGCGCTTCTTCCCAATTACTGTTCTCGTAATAGGCGTAAACCAGCTCTAGCTGGGCCTGTTCGGCGTGAGGGCCAAACGGGTAGCGGGTATCAAGAGCTTCAAGGCGCTCGATAGCAATCGGGAAGCGGTTGCTATCGAGCGCGGTGCGTGCCAGCTCATAAAGCTCGCGCTCTTGGACACCCGCGAACTCATCCTCTTCTTCCGGGGTGGTGTCATTGCTGGCGCAGCCTGCTAGCAGGGCAAGGCTCAAGGCTAGGGCGCCAAAGCGGTGGGCAGCGGAAAAAACGCGCATCATCATCCTCGTTGCAAACAAGCCTCAATCACCGAAAAGCGACGATGGCCATAAGTAGAAATGGTAGAATAGGTCGCAGTTAGCCCACTATAAATCACCTAGACGTAAAACGCAGGCTTAGCGACACTTTGGTATCGCAAGTTCTATTTGCTGCGCAATGCCTAGGTGGGGCTGTTTGCGTCTTAGAGAGGTAATTCATGTCTCGTACAGTTGAAGCCACGCAGCGGGTACCCGCGTCATTAGCCGGTGCACGCTTTGACCAAGTGGCGGCGGAGTTGTTCAGTGAGTACTCCCGCGAGCGCTTGAAAGCGTGGATCAACGCCGGTGAGCTCACCGTCGATGGTACCCAGTTAAAACCAAAAGCCAAGCTGCATGGCCACGAAATGCTGGTGCTGAACGCCACCATTGAAGAAGACACGCGCTTTGAGCCGCAGGACATCGCGCTCGATATTGTTTATGAAGATGAAGACGTCATCGTCATCAATAAAGCGGCGGGTATGGTGGTCCACCCCGCCGCCGGCAACCCCGACGGCACGCTGCTTAATGCGCTGTTGCATCACCACCCGCGTCTTGCTGAGGTGCCACGAGCGGGTATCGTGCATCGCTTAGATAAAGACACCACGGGATTGATGATGGTGGCCAAAACGCTGCCCGCGCAAACAGCGTTAGTTGAGCAGTTACAGGCACGCAGCGTGTCTCGCCAGTACGATGCGGTAGTGATGGGCAAGCCCGTTGCTGGTAGCACCATTAACGCACCGATTGGACGCCACCCCAAGGATCGTAAGCGCCAAGCCGTCACTGTCTCTGGTAAACCTGCGGTCACGCACTTTCGTGTGGTGGAGCGCTTTCGTGCCCATACGCACGTGCGCTGTACGCTTGAAACCGGGCGTACCCATCAGATTCGTGTGCACATGGCCCATGCGCGCTACCCGCTGATTGGCGACCCGCTCTACAGCGGTCGTGCCAAGCTGCCGCCGGGGGCTGCCGGCCCGTTAAAAGAAATTCTGCGTGAGTTTCCGCGCCAGGCGCTGCACGCCCGCAAGCTGAGCTTTGTACATCCCGTCAGTGGCGAGACGCTGACCTTTCAAGTAGATCTGCCTGACGACCTGCTGATGTTGTTGGATTACCTGCGCGAAGATAACGAGACCATGCGATGAGCGATGCCATCAATCTTCGGCCCACACTGCTGCTACCGGATTGGCCCGCCCCAGCCAGCGTGCGGGCCTTCGTCACCACGCGGGAAGCAGGGCCAAGCCAAAACGATTTTGCTGCGTTTAATCCTGCGGCTCACGTGGGTGACAATGCCGACCATGTAGCGCTGTGTAGGCGTATGCTGCAAAAAGAGATCGGCGATGAGCGCCCGCTCCTGTGGCTCAATCAAACCCATGGAGCGAGAGTGCAGCAGGAGTATCAGGGCGACGCGCCTGATGCCGATGCGGCCGTGGCGAACAGCAACGAGTATGCCTGTGTGGTACTCACGGCGGATTGTTTGCCGGTACTGTTCTGCAATCGCCAGGGCACACAAGTGGCCGTGGCCCATGCGGGCTGGCGGGGGCTGGCAGGCGGCGTTCTGGAAGCCACAGTCGCTGCAATGAACTGCGACCCTAACGATATTCTTGTGTGGTTAGGCCCCGCTATTTCTAATGCACAGTTTGAAGTGGGGCCCGAGGTGTACGGTGCGTTTGTTGCCGTGCACCCCGATACCGCTGAAGCGTTTGACCATAGCCCTTACCGGCTTGGCCACTATATGGCCGATTTGTATCGGTTGGCGCGTTTTCGGTTAGAAGCTTTGGGGATTCATAACATTAGCGGCGGGCATTTCTGTACCGCCTGCGAGTCGCGCTTTTACTCTTATCGCCGTGACAATGGCAGCACGGGTCGCATGGCCAGCGTGATCTGGATCAAGTAAAGGCATGATGGGGCCCAGCTTATAAGATACGCCTCTTGAAATGCGCAGATCTGACGCCATTTAACTTGTCAAGCTAATCGTTTTTAGCACGTTCAACGACAGGTTATCGGGAAGCGCCGTGGGTCCAAACGCACGGCTCCCCCAGGAGGCACTCCATGCGATTTGATAAATTCACTGCCAAATTACAGGCCGCTGTGGCGGAAGCACAGTCACTTGCAGTAGGTCGTGGTCACAACCAGCTTGACCCTGCCCATCTCTTATTGGCCCTGCTGGATACCAAAGACACCGGCATTAAAGCGCTGATAGAAAAAGCTGAAGGCAGCAGTTCGCGCCTACGCGATGGCCTGCAGCGCCAGTTAGATGACTTTCCTAAAGTGAGTCAGTTTGATGGCGAGGTGCAACCCTCCCGTGACTTCGTCAAGCTGATGAATTTAACCGACCGTGAAGCGCAAAAGCGCGGTGACCAGTTCATTGCCTCCGAGCTAGTGCTGCTGGCCGCATTGGAAATGAACAGTGCCCTGACCAAGGTGATGAAGGAAGCGGGGCTGAGCCGAAAAAGCCTAGAGGCGGCGATTAACAGCCTGCGCGGTGGCGCTAAGGTAGATGATCCCAACGCGGAAGAGCAGCGGGAAGCGCTGACGAAATACACCATGGATCTGACCCAGCGCGCGTTGGATGGCAAGCTCGATCCGGTGATTGGCCGCGACGACGAAATTCGCCGTACCATTCAGGTATTGCAGCGCCGCACTAAAAATAACCCGGTATTAATTGGTGAGCCTGGCGTGGGTAAAACCGCGATTGTCGAAGGCTTGGCCCAGCGTATTGTCAACGGCGAAGTACCCGAGGGTTTAAAAGAGAAGCGCGTGCTTTCTCTGGACATGGGTTCGCTCTTAGCGGGTGCCAAGTTCCGTGGTGAGTTTGAAGAGCGCCTAAAAGCCGTGCTTAAAGAGCTCTCGCAAGAAGAGGGCCGGGTAATCCTGTTTATTGATGAACTGCATACCATGGTGGGTGCCGGTAAGGCCGAAGGCGCGATGGATGCAGGCAATATGCTCAAACCCGCCCTTGCCCGTGGCGAGCTGCACTGTGTGGGCGCCACCACATTGGATGAGTACCGCAAGTACATTGAAAAAGATGCCGCGCTTGAACGCCGCTTCCAAAAAGTGCTGGTGGATGAGCCCTCTGAAGCGGATACCGTCGCAATCCTGCGTGGCTTGAAAGAGCGTTACGAGGTCCACCACGGCGTTGATATTACCGATTCAGCGATTATTGCCGCTGCCAAGCTCTCAACGCGTTACATCACCGACCGCCAGTTGCCGGATAAGGCCATCGACCTCATTGATGAGGCAGCCTCGCGGATTCGTATGGAGCTGGATTCCAAGCCTGAAGAGATGGATCGCCTTGATCGCCGTTTGATCCAGCTCAAAATGGAGCGTGAAGCGCTCAAGAAAGAGACCGACGAAGCCACCAAAAAACGCTTGGAAGCGCTGAATCAACAAATTCATGACTTAGAGCGCGAATACGCCAACCTGGATGAGATCTGGAAAGCGGAAAAAGCCAGTATCCAAGGCGCGGCGCAGTTTAAGGCAGAGCTTGAACAAGCGCGTATTGATCTTGAGCAGGCTCGCCGCCAGGGCGATTTAGGCCGCATGTCGGAAATTCAGTACGGCAAAATTCCCGCGCTGGAGAAAAAAATCAGCGAGGCAGGCGAGGGTGAAGCGGATACCGCCAGCCATCAGCTGCTGCGCTCGAACGTCACGGAAGAAGAGATTGCGGAAGTGGTTTCCCGCTGGACCGGCATTCCTGTCTCTAAAATGCTAGAAGGCGAGCGGGACAAGCTGCTACGCATGGAAGATGCGCTGCATGAGCGTGTTATTGGCCAGCATGAAGCGGTAGAGGCGGTGGCTAACGCGGTGCGCCGCTCTCGTGCTGGCCTTGCCGACCCCAACCGCCCCAATGGTTCGTTCCTGTTCCTCGGCCCGACCGGGGTGGGCAAAACCGAGCTGTGTAAGTCGCTGGCCAATTTCCTGTTTGATACGGAAGAAGCCATGGTGCGTATCGATATGTCGGAGTTTATGGAGAAGCACTCCGTGGCTCGCCTGATCGGCGCCCCTCCCGGTTATGTGGGCTATGAAGAGGGCGGTTACTTAACGGAAGCCGTGCGCCGCAAGCCCTACTCGGTGCTGTTGCTGGATGAGGTGGAGAAAGCACACCCAGATGTGTTCAATATCCTGCTGCAGGTGCTGGAAGATGGCCGCTTGACCGATGGCCAGGGTCGTACCGTCGACTTCCGTAACACGGTGATTGTGATGACCTCCAACATGGGCTCAGACATTATTCAGCGCATGGGCGGGGATGATAACGACTACGAGCTGATGAAAAATGCGGTGATGGAGGTCGTGGGCAATCACTTCCGCCCGGAATTGATCAACCGCATTGATGAAGTGGTCGTATTCCACGCACTTGGCCAAGAGCAGATTCAGGCCATTGCCGGTATTCAGTTAGAGCGTTTGAAAGGGCGGCTCGCTGAACACGACCTGCGTCTGGAGATCAGTGACGATGCCATGGCGCAGCTGGCGGTAGTGGGCTTCGACCCCGTATTTGGTGCGCGGCCACTGAAACGGGCGATTCAAAGCCGTATTGAAAACCCGTTGGCGCAAGATCTGTTGGCGGGCAAGTATGCGCCCGGCGATACGATTCATATTAGTGCCAGCGAGGGCAAGCTCGTGTTTGGCTAATCGCCCTGGCCCGCCTAACCTGTTGCGCCAGGGCAGTAATTGCGCAATGAAATAGGGCAAATGCCCTGTCAGCACCGCTGGCAGGGCATTTTTTTGCGCTGACTGCGACCTTTGTTGCGTTTGACCAGATCGGAGGTTGACAGGCTAAGGGCGCTAATGGAATCTTGTGGGTTCCTGATTTGCGGGCGCGGAATCAACGGGCAACCCCTCATCACCGCGCGAAGGGTAGGCAAATGCCTTTACCCGCCGAAGGACTTCCGGGCTTGGGCTAACCGCCTGACCTGGCCAACGCCCCGACACGGCAAACCGCCGTGTAAGGGAAATGTTCATTAATGCTTCCATTAATGGGCGTTCCCGATGAGAGTGCAGGCCCTAACCGGGCCATATTGCCAGGGTTTGGCATCAGGTGCCGGCATGGGCCGGCAGCGGCATACCGCCGCACTCGACACCGCAGGATGTCCTGCGGCTCGCACTCGAGACCTCCAGGGGAGAAACACAGTGGAACTGCTTTCCGGCGCAGATATGATCGCCCGCTTCTTGCAAGATGAGGGCGTTGAGTACATCTATGGTTATCCTGGCGGCGCGGCGCTGCACATTTACGATGCGTTGTTCCGCCAAGACAAGGTGAAGCACATTCTCGTGCGTCATGAACAGGCAGCCACCCACGCCGCCGACGGCTATGCCCGTGCTTCTGGCAAGCCTGGCGTTGTGCTGGTGACGTCTGGGCCCGGTGCCACCAATGCGGTGACCGGGATCGCCACTGCCTACATGGATTCTATTCCCATGGTAGTGCTATGTGGCCAGGTCATGAGCCACCTGATTGGCGATGATGCCTTCCAGGAAACCGATATTGTGGGCGTGACACGTCCGATCGTGAAGCACAGCTTTTCGATTCGTCACCCCTCTGAAATTCCAGAAGTGCTGAAAAAAGCCTTCTATCTCGCTTCAACCGGCCGCCCTGGCCCGGTCGTGGTGGATATTCCTAAGGATATGACCGCCCCCACCGAGCGTTACGAATACGTTTATCCGAAAAAGGTCAAACTACGTTCGTACAATCCGGTTACCCGTGGTCATACGGGGCAAATTAAAAAAGCTGTCGAAATGATGCTAAAGGCCAAGCGCCCGGTGTTCTATACCGGTGGCGGGGTCGTGACAGGCAAAGCCAGCGAAGGTTTGACCGACTTAGTGAAGCAGTTGGGCTTCCCGATTACCACCACGCTGATGGGCATTGGCTCGTATCCACAAAGCGACCGTCAGTGCTTAGGCTGGCTGGGGATGCACGGCTCATATGAATCTAATATGGCCATGCATCACGCCGACTTGATTATCGCGATTGGCGCGCGCTTTGATGACCGGGTGACCAACAACACGTCGAAGTTCTGCCCAACGGCGAAGATTATTCACGTGGATGTGGACCCAAGCTCGGTGTCTAAAACCGTGCGCGCCGATGTGCCGATTGTAGGGCCAGCTTCTAGCGTCATTAATGAAATGATTAGCTTGGTGCAGGGTCAGACCATCACGCATCCTGAAGCGCTCACCGATTGGTGGCAAAAAATTGACGGCTGGCGCGCCGAGCGTGAAGGCAAACTCTACGAGCCTTCCAAGCCGGGCGAAGTACTCAAGCCACAAGAAGTGATCGAGGCGCTGTGCCGAGTCACCCGTGGCGAAGCGTACGTCACCACGGACGTTGGCCAGCATCAAATGTTTGCGGCGCAGTACTACAAGTTCGATAAGCCGAATCGTCTGATCACCTCGGGCGGGCTAGGCACTATGGGCTTCGGTTTCCCGGCCGCTATGGGCATCAAACAAAACTTCCCGGAAGACGATGTGGTGTGTGTCACCGGTGAGGGCAGCTTCCAGATGATGATGCAGGAGCTCTCTACCTGTAAGCAGTACGGTGTGGGCGTCAAAATCGTCAACCTGAACAACGCTTCGCTCGGCATGGTGCGCCAGTGGCAGGATTTGAACTACAAATCTCGCCATGCGCACTCTTACATGGAGTCGCTGCCTGACTTCCATATGCTGATTGAGGCGTACGGGTTCACCGCGATCACCGTGAAGACGCTAGACGAGTTGGAGCCGGCGCTAGAGCGTGCCTTTGCCAACAAACATGAGCTGGTCTTCCTGGATGTGAAGGTCGACCCCCATGAGCACGTCTATCCGATGCAGGTACCGCTGGGTGCTATGCGTGACATGCTGCTGTCCAAAACGGAGCGTACCTGATGCGTCATATCATCTCGATTCTGATGGAAAACGAACCGGGTGCGCTGTCACGTGTGGTCGGGCTGTTCTCCCAGCGTAACTTCAACATCGAAACGCTGAACGTGGCACCGACGGAAGATCCGTCACTGTCACGCCTAACGGTTACCACCGTCGGCGATGACCGCGTCATTGAGCAGATCACCAAGCACCTCAACAAGCTGATTGATGTGGTCAAGCTGGTGGATCTCACCGAAGGTAACCACATTGAACGTGAGCTGATGCTGGTGAAAGTGAAAGCGCTTGGCGCTGCCCGCGATGAAGTGAAGCGTACGGTGGATATCTTCCGTGCGCAGATCGTCGACGTGACACCCAGCCTCTACACCGTGCAGATTACCGGCGACGCTTCAAAGCTAGATGCCTTCTTACAGGCCATGGCGCCAGTAGGTATTCTGGAAGTGGCGCGTACCGGGGTGTCCGGTATTGCCCGTGGCGATAAAGTGCTGTCGCTGTAAGCGACGCGTTACTGCTGTCATTGTTTGTTGCACCAGTGAAAAGCCGCCCCTTGTTGGGCGGCTTTTTCATGTGTGATGCCTCGCTATTTAAGTCCGTTAGCGCGCATTCACCGCTGCCCAAAAAGCGTCAATCATCGGGTTTTTTAGCCGCCGGTTGAGTACGCAAAGCCCTACATCGTAATGCGGTAGTTCAGGCTTAACGTTCAGCACCTGTACCCGCTCGGCTAATGGGCTGTTATCAAGCACAATTTTGGGCACCACGCCCACACCAAAGCCTAGCCCCACCATGCTGACAATAGCTTCATGGCCTGCCACCTGGGCGTAAATGCGTGGCGAAATGCCCATGGCTTTAAACCACGTATTGGCATACTCCCTGGAAAGCCCCGCTTCCGACAAAATCATCGGCACGTGCTGCCACTGCTCGGCGGTAGAGCTCTCTGGCTGTGGCGGCAGCCATGCATGAAACTCAGTGGGGGCAATAAACAGCAGCGGCGAGCGGGTTAAGGATTTGAAAGCCAGCGCGCTAGGCGGAATACGCGGGCGAGGAGTAATCGCCATATCGTCTGCGCCTTCCAGTACTCTCGACATTGCGTCGGCGGGGTCGCCGGTATGCAGTTTTAATTCAATACCGGGATGGCGTGTGCGCACATCGCTTAATAATTCATACAGAAAGCTGTAGCTGGCCGTAACCGAACAGTAAATGCTGATCTCGCCGCTGAGCTGCGCCGTGGTAGCGGCCAGAGTGCGCTTTTGCGTTTCCCACTGCTCTAGCGTCTCTCGGGCGTAGTGCTGGAACGTGATCCCTTGAGGGGTCAGCGTCACGTGGCGGTTGTCGCGTTCAAACAGGCGGGTGCCCAGCTCGGTTTCCACCTGCTGAATAGAGCGGCTGAGCGTCGAGGGGCTAATGTGACAAAGCTCGCTGGCGCGGCCAAAGTGCAGTGTGTCGGCCAAAGTGACCACGTGCTTGAGTAGGCGAAAATCCATAAAGGCCGACATCCTAGGCGTAATTTCATAATATGAAATAGTATGTTGCAAACATAGCGTTTTACGCAACGGTCGTGCTGTCGTAGAGTGACCTCAACGCCGAATCCTAGTGCTGCAAAAGACGGCACAGGTGGCCATCAACGCTGACTTATACGCTATAAAAATTTGATAACACCGACTTCTGGAGTCTCGCCATGCACGTTTATTACGATAAAGATTGCGACCTGTCCCTGATCCAAGCCAAGAAAGTCACCATCGTTGGTTACGGCTCTCAAGGGCATGCTCATGCCAACAACTTGAAAGAGTCTGGTGTCGACGTGACCGTCGCTCTGCGTAAAGGCTCCTCTTCCGCAGCGAAAGCAGAAGCGGCTGGTTTAAAAGTGGCGAGCGTACCGGAAGCGTGCAAAACCGCTGACGTGGTGATGATCCTGGCGCCGGACGAAAACCAAAAAGCTATCTACGAGCAGGAAGTTGAGCCGAACCTGAAAGAAGGCGCGACGCTGGCATTCGCCCACGGCTTCAACATTCACTACAACCAGATTGAACCGCGCAAAGACCTCGACGTGATCATGATCGCGCCGAAAGCTCCGGGCCATACCGTTCGCTCTGAGTTCGTCAAAGGCGGCGGTATTCCTGACCTGATCGCGATTCACCAAGATGCGTCTGGCAGTGCTAAAGAGCTGGCACTCTCCTACGCTGCCGGTGTTGGCGGTGGTCGCAGCGGTATTATCGAAACCACCTTCAAAGACGAAACCGAAACCGATCTGTTCGGTGAGCAAGCGGTACTGTGCGGTGGCGCGGTTGAGCTGGTAAAAGCGGGCTTTGAGACGCTGACAGAAGCTGGCTACGCACCGGAAATGGCTTACTTCGAGTGTCTGCATGAGCTCAAGCTGATTGTCGACCTGATGTACGAAGGCGGCATCGCCAACATGAACTACTCCATCTCTAATAACGCAGAGTATGGCGAGTACGTGACCGGCCCTGAAGTCATCAATGATGAGTCGCGTGCTGCCATGCGCAACGCACTCAAGCGTATCCAAACGGGTGAATACGCTAAGATGTTCATCCAGGAAGGCAATACCAATTATCCGTCCATGACAGCGCGTCGTCGTCTGAACGCTGAGCATGAGATTGAGCTGGTAGGCGCCAAGCTGCGCGGTATGATGCCGTGGATTGCTGCCAACCAGTTGGTCGATAAGTCCAAGAACTAATCGATTCACTGATTTGCTAACGCCCCGAGGCTCTGTCTCGGGGCGTTTTTCGTTGTCTACGGCAATTGGCTGGCTGCCTGGGCGTCACCGTGTAGAATGAGAAGAGATCACTTTTCGTGTGACTTCACTTCAAATGGATGACACTTATGACCCAGGATGCTCGCGACCAAGAGCACGAAAAAACGCCACCGGCTGATGTTTCCACCCACGGCGAATCATCTCAGCAAGCATCAAGTAGTGATGAGCCCGTCGGCAATGAAGACTTGGCGGCCGCTTTTCTGCGCGAAACGGAAGTCGTGGAAGAGGCCGTTGAGGATGGCAAGAAGATTCGTCGTAAAGGTATCTATCTCTTGCCCAACCTATTTACGACCTCCGCACTCTTCTCTGGCTTCTTTGCGGTTGTGGCTGGGATTAACGGTGAGTTCACTTCCGCAGCGGTCGCCATTTTCATTGCCATGGTGCTAGACGGCTTGGATGGTCGAGTTGCCCGGATGACCAATACTCAAAGCGAGTTTGGTGCTGAATACGACAGCCTCGCCGATATGATCTCGTTTGGTATGGCGCCTGCACTGGTTGCCTTTACCTGGATTTTGCAAGACATCGGTAAAACCGGGTGGGTAGTCGCGTTTCTCTATGTTGCCTGTGCCGCGCTTCGTCTTGCACGCTTTAACGTGCAGATCGGCAGCGTTGATAAAAAGTGGTTTATCGGTCTGCCCAGCCCATCTGCAGCGGCCCTGGTAGCCGCTAGTGTGTGGACATTCCATAGCTTCGACGCTGATGCGTTAGGTTTCAAACTGCTGATGCTAGTGGTGGTAGGTGCAGCCGGTATCCTAATGGTGAGCAATATCCGCTACTACAGCTTTAAGGATTTGGACTTTAAGAAGCCGGTACCTTTTGTGGTGCTACTGGCGGTTGTTCTAGGGTTCGTCATGATCTCAGTAGAGCCCTCCGTTATGCTGCTGCTGCTATTTGCTGCTTATGTATGCTCAGGCCCGGTGCTAGCGGTTATGCGTAAGGCAAAACCTAAGTCCTGAACTTTTTGAAAACTTTTTCATATTAGCTCTTGCCAACCCGGCCGCGAATCCGTAAAGTACGCATCCGCTGCCGGGGACGCCAAGCGTTACCAGCGGTGAATGAGGTTGAAAAACCTCTGGTTTGTCAGGAAGTTAGAGCCGTCTTGTTATAGTTTAAGTCGCTCGCTTCACTCGCTGAAAACAGCGGTTGACAAACACCAGGAAATGCGTAGAATATGCCTTCCTCGCTGAGGCAGCACGGTTCAGGTCATCGAGCCAGCACAGCGAAACAGCTCTTTAACAATTTGATCAGGTAATTCATGTGGGCGCTTGCCGATGAGGGTGATAAATCACCAAATATCAAGGCAAGCGCACAAGAGAGATTTTTGAATCTTTCGAATTCGTTTGAACCTTGAGCCAAGTTTGATCCGCTTTTGTTGCTTTCGAGTAACACGTAAGGATCACAATGATTTTAAACTGAAGAGTTTGATCATGGCTCAGATTGAACGCTGGCGGCAGGCCTAACA